>NZ_CASEZB010000016.1:0-105559 GCF_949292495.1 Candidatus Avelusimicrobium aviculae | reverse complement strand
CTTCTTTCTCCCAAATGCCCCTTCTATCTCTTTTTGCTTCATTCATCATACAGGGGTACGGGAGCATGTTAAAACCCACTGTATCAAAAAAAAAAAACAAGTCAAGGCGCGGTTAAAAAACTTTTAACCGCGCCTTGACTGACCGTATAAAACTTTCCATAATAAAAGGCAGGAAACTATTCCCGGGAGAAATATGAAACACATTACCTTTTTACTTCTTTTTACCGCATGCCTTTGCAACGCGGCGCCGCTTACCCTTAATGAATTAACCGAAGACGAAATAATAGGACAAACCTTAACCGTACGTATAGACGCGGGAGACCAGGCCCGCTATGAAAAAGCCGTTAAAAACGGCCTAATTGGCACCGTGCTTATTAAAGGCGGGTTAGAGGGAACCCAGCCCCCCGCCCAAAAACGCGCCTTAACCGTACAAACCATACAGGATTTGCGCCGTTGGGAAAAACAATCCCGCCACAAAATACCGCTTTTAATAGCGTTTGATTATGAATCGGGCTCCGTCATTTCCCCCTTGTTTTTGGGGATGAAACGCCTTCCTTCCAACATGCTTTTGGGGGCCGCCAAGAAGCCTAAAACGACGCGCCGGGTTTTTGCCGCCGCCGCGCAGGAAATACGCTCTTTGGACGGGCAAATTAACTTTGGCCCGGATTTAGACGTAAACACCAACCCCAAAAACCCGATTATCGGTACCCGTTCTTTTGGGGCGCAGAGCCAAAACGTACAAAAAATGGCCCGCCAAGCGGTAAAAGGGCTTCAAAAAAATAAAGTGGCCGCTTTTGCCAAACATTTTCCCGGCCATGGGGACACGAAAGACGACACGCACCTTTCCTCCGCCGTAATGGATTTGCCCGCTAAGGAATTGGAAAAACACCTAGCCCCTTTCCAGGCCGCCATAGACGCCGGTATTTGGGGGATTATGTCTTCCCACGTTATTTACCCGGCACTGGATAAAGAACTTCCGGCCACATTCTCCCATAAAATATTAACGGATTTATTAAGAAACAAAATGGGTTTTAAAGGCGTTATCGCCACGGACAGCCTGGATATGGAAGGAGCCAAACGCAAAAACGGCATAGCCCAAGCCGCGGCCGAAGCTTACGCCGCCGGGGCGGACATGACGCTTATCGGCAAGACCCTGCCGCAGGAAGTCATTCCTTACATCAAACAGCAATACGGCGGCACTCTTTCCGCCGGGCAAATGCGTAAAAGCGCCGCGCGCATTTTGGATTTAAAGAAAAAAACCGGGCTATTGGATAAAAAAGTAAAAATAGAACGCATTGATTTTGATGAAACCGAACAAGAAGCCGCCCGGCAAGGCGTCAGTTTGGTAAAGGGAGAAATTACCCCCCTGCCCAAAGGCCCCGTTTGTTTTGTGCTGTTTACGGAACCCAGCCTGCAGTATATGCTGGCGTCTTTAAAAATTCCCTTCCGCCAAGCGGGGCATGAAACACGCAGCGTGTATTTGCCGTTGTCCCCGTCTAAAAAAGATTTAAAAACAGCCCAGCGCTGCGCCAAAAACAGCCAAACGCTTATTTTAGGCTCTTACCAAAAGTACGGCAGGCCGGACCCAACCCAACAATTTATTTTGCAAAAATTATTGCAACAGTACCCCAACGCCGTTTTTATCTCTCTGTTAAGCCCGTATGATTTCGCGTTTTATCCGCAAGCCAAAACCGCTTTGGCTTTATACGGCCCCACCCCGCAAACATTAAACGCCGCCGCAAAAACCCTATTGGGGGAACTAAAGCCAACCGGTGATTTAAAACGCGTGTTATGATGTTTACGCCCCGCCCCAAGCGGGGCTTTTTATGCTCCATGCTCCCCACGCGGCAGAGAGGCATATTTATTTGCATGCTTACAAATTGATAAACTACATATATGAAAAACTATTTCCTTTTATTGATATCCTGTTTTTTATTATGCGCCTGCGCGGTGCCTTCCGCCCGCCAAAGCGCCCCGTTAACGGACCAAATACAACTAACGGCCACACAGCCCCGGTCTTTGCAATCACGCAAACAGACAAAAAGCGCCGCGGGTTTGACTCCTTCCGTATTGGAAGAGGAACAAACCCGCTATAAGGCAATGCCCCTTCCCAAAGAAATGCGCGGCGTGTGGATAGCCAGCGTGGAAAATACGGATTGGCCCTCCAAGCCCGGCCTTTCCGCCCAACAGCAGCGCAAAGAATTTACCGACATGCTGGACCTTATAAAAAAGCTGAATTTTAACACCGTTATGGTGCAAGTGCGCCCCACAGCCGATACCTTTTGGCCTTCCGATTTGGAACCCTGGAGCTATTACCTGACCGGCAAACAAGGCCAAGCCCCCAACCCGAAATATGACCCGCTGGCGTTTATGGTGGAAGAAGCGCATAAACGCGGACTTGCCATACACGCTTGGTTCAACCCTTTCCGCGTACAAAATAACCCCAAAGCCGTCTTATCGGCCAACCACCCGGCCAAAAAACACCCGGAATGGATTATTACATACGGCGGCAAAAAATACTATAATCCCGCCATTGCCGCCGTTAGAAAACACGCCATAGCCGTCATCACCCAAGCCGCCCAGAATTATGATTTGGACGGCATCCACTTAGACGATTATTTTTATCCTTACCCCGTCAAGCAAAAAGGCAAAAATGTCCCGTTTCCCGACTCAACCCAATACAAACAAACCGGCCAAGGCAAAAGCTTGGCGGCTTGGCGGAGAGAAAATGTAAACGCTTTTGTGCGGGACCTGCACCAAAGCATTAAAGCCGTCAAACCGGAGATGCCCATCGGCATAAGCCCTTTTGGCGTGTGGCGCAACAAAAGCAAAGACCCTACCGGTTCCCCCACGCGGGCTTTTTCCGCCTATGATGACGGCTTGTATGCCGATTCCCGCCTGTGGATAGAACAAGGCTGGATAGACTACATCGTCCCGCAGTTATATTGGCATTTTGGGCACCGGGCGGCACCGTACGGCGTGCTTTTAAAATGGTGGAGCCAAGAGGTAAAACGCAACCCGAACGTGAAACTCTATATCGGCATTGCCGCTTATAAACACGGCACGGAATGGAAAGATTTAACGGAGCTGGACAAACAACTGGCGGCATTAAAACAATATCCCAATGTGTCGGGCGCGGTGTTCTTTAGCGCCATACGCATTAAAAACAACCAAAACAATATCCAAAAAACGTTAAGGAAATATTATCAATAACCGCATGAAAATCGTCGTCTTGGAACCCTTGGGCGTAACACCCGAAAATTTAGAAAATATCACCTTGCCGCTAAAAAAGCGCGGGCATCAAATTACTTTTTATTCCACCCGATCGCAAACCGCGCGGGAGCAAATATCCCGCGCGCAGGAAGCGGACGTGCTGGTCATAGCCAACCAGCCTTTAAAAAAAGAAGTTTTGCAAGCCTGCCCGCAATTAAAATTAATCAGCGTGGCGTTTACCGGGGTAGACCATGTGGATACGTCTTACGCCCAATCGCGCGGCATCAGCGTATGCAACGCGGCGGGGTATTCCACCCACGCGGCGGCGGAGCTGGCTATTTCCTTAGCGCTGGCGCTGCTGCGCCATGGCGCAAAGGCGGACCGGGCCGTTCGGGCCGGGCAAGACAAAAGCGGCCTATTGGGCCGGGAACTTTACGGAAAAACATTTGCCATTGTGGGAACAGGCGCCATCGGCGGTCATACGGCCCAACTGGCAAAAGCCTTTGGGTGCCGGGTGATTGCATGCAGCCGCACGCCGCGCCCCCGGCTGATTCGCCAAGGCGTAACGTATATGCCGCTTAACCAGCTGCTGCAAGAGGCGGATATACTATCTCTACACGTACCGCTGACCCCTGAAACAAAAAATTTAATTGGGGAAAAGGAACTGGCCCTTATGAAGCCTTCCGCCCTGCTCATTAACACCGCCCGCGGCCCGCTGGTGGACCAAAACGCCCTGCGGCTGGCCCTGCAAAACAGACGGCTGGCCGGGGCCGGCATAGACGTATTTGACCAAGAACCGCCGCTCCCCCCCGCATACCCCTTGCTGAACACCCCTAATACGATGCTTACCCCGCATATCGGTTTTTACACGCAGGAAGCGCTGGCCCAGCGGGCGCAAATTGTTTTTGAAAATATTTTAAAGTGGGAGGATAAAACTCCCCAAAACCAAATTGTGTAACCCAAAAACGGCCTCTATAACCGGCCGCCTTTTTGTTTTAATGAAAAACCCCGGGGAGAAACGCCCGGGGTTTTAATTATTTGTTAGATGGTGTTAACTGCTGCCTTAAAGAAAAGATGCGCTGTTCCAAGTATAAATGCCCGTCTTTAGACAAGGGGGATTGTGCCCCCAAAGCCGTATCCGCCGATAAAGCCCTTTCATACCAAGTAAGCGCGTCCTGTAAGCTCTTGAAAGTGCCTTCCCCGTTTTCGTACATTTCCCCTACCTGAAGCATGACGCCCGGGTCCTCCCCTTTTTGTGCTACAACCAGCGCCCATTTAAAAGCCAGGGGGTGAAATTGAGTGTCTTTCTCATCGTAATAAAGCATAAGCAGTTTATACTGGGCGTCTTCCTGGCCCTCCTGCGCCAATGTCTGCAGACGGTCAAACTCAGCCTGTTTTTGCGCGGGAGTGCGCCTGTCCAAATTTTTCCACACAATAAAAGCCGCAAAAGCCAGCACCAGTAATACAATTAAAGACGTATGCATAGGCCCTCCTAAACAGCCCCTCAAAAATTCATTATAATAAAAACTATTTTGATACACAAACTATATAAAGTAATTATTTTAGAAGCCGGGGCAATATAGTATACTGGCTGAATATGATAGTGGGTGAAGTAAATATTAAAACATATCTGTCTAAATCCAAGCTGC
Organism: Candidatus Avelusimicrobium aviculae; assembly: GCF_949292495.1. Taxonomy (NCBI): domain Bacteria; kingdom Pseudomonadati; phylum Elusimicrobiota; class Elusimicrobia; order Elusimicrobiales; family Elusimicrobiaceae; genus Candidatus Avelusimicrobium; species Candidatus Avelusimicrobium aviculae. Next base: position 100,697 of record NZ_CASEZB010000016.1, on the reverse strand, counting down.
CGGGGGTGGATTACAGCATTAACCCCTATGTAGGCTGTCCGCATAAATGCATTTATTGCTATGCGGAATACATGAAAAAATTTACCGCCCATCCGGAACCCTGGGGAGAATTTTTAGACGTCCGCCGCTGCCCGGTTCCGTTAAGGCCGTATATGCTGTTTCATACGTATGTAATGCTCAGCTCCGTTACAGACGCCTATAACCCGTATGAAAAACAGTTCCGCATCACCCGCAAATTAATGGAACAACTGGTGTTCTGCCAAGCGCATGTACAGGTGCTTACCAAATCCCCGCTCATTGTGCGCGACATAGACCTGTTTAAACAACTTCCCTCCTTTGAGGGGGCTTTCTCCTTTTCTTCTTCTAAAGACAGCTTCCGCCAGCTGGCCGAACCCGGCGCCGCCACGGTGGAAGAAAAAATAAACGCGCTGAAAACATTAAAGGAAAACGGTCTTTCCACGGCGGTGGTAATCGCGCCCATATTCCCACAGATAACGGACTGGAAAGAAATCATCCGCCTTACCCGCCCGTATACGGACCGCTACCACTTTGACGCCTTAAACATACGCCCCGCTTATCAAAAGAGAGTCATGCAGTTTATCGCCCGGCACTTTGCCCATTTATTAGACTTATACAATTCCATTTATGAACAGGAAGATATATCCTACTGGCGCAAACTGCAGGAAGAAATAAACGCTTTTTGCCGCCAGGAAAACATTCAGGGAAAAGCGGATTTTAGGCACGTGTTTTCCTCTAAGCGTACGCCAAAAAATTAGCGAAAGTTTATAAAAAGACCGGGCCCGTTTTAAAACGGGCCCGGCAAACAAACTGGCAAAGTAAAAAGTTATTCTTGCGGGTCTTCAAATCCCAGCTTCCAAGCGGCACAAAACCCGCACGCAACGGCTGTAATAAAACCCACCCCGTAAAAAACCACGCTGTGCAGGTTAGATAAAGCCAAAAACATCACCACCCCGGACACGCCAAACGGAATAGCCGCCGTTACATGCAAAGCCGCCGTTACGGCCCCGCCCGCGGACGCGCCAATGCACGCCGCCAAAAAAGGCTTAAACAAAGGAAGAGTAACCCCATAAATAAGCGGCTCTCCTATTCCCAAAAGTCCTACGGGCAGTGCGTTTTTGGCCACGGTTTTTAAGCGTTCGTTGCGGGTTTTTAACAATACGGCTAACCCGGCCCCCACCTGCCCCGCGCCCGCCATACACAAAACGGGAAACAAGGGGTTATTGCCCAGCGTATCCACCAGCTGCTGGTGCAAGGGAACCAAACTTTGATGCACCCCCAACATAACCAGCGGCAAAAACCCCCCGCCGAGCAATGCTCCCGTAAACCAGCCGCCGTTTTTTAACGCTTGCTGCGTCCACAAAGCCAGTTTATCCGAAAACCACCCGGCCGCCGGCTGTATGAGCGCCAAAGACACCACCCCCACCAATAAAATGGTAAGCGTAGGGGTGATAAACAACTCCATACTGCCTTTTATGCGGGAGCGGAAAAATTTTTCCACGTATGAAGCCGCCCAGCAAACCACCAGCACGGCAATCACGCCGCCTTTGCCGGGTATTAGCTGCATGCCAAAAAGCGTAATGCCCGCCAAAGAAGGGATATTTAATACCCCCGCCAGCGCCGCCCCCAAAGAAGGCGTGCCGCCAAACTCGCGCGCGGCGTTATAACCCACAATGGCGTTTAAATAAAAAAAGATTCCGTTGCCCAGCACCTGCATCAAACCCACGGCATTGGGGCTTTCTTTTAATACGGTTTCGGCCAAAATATTGCCAATCCCCAACAGAAGACCGCAGCCGATGTAGGCCGGTATCAACGGCACGAATATATTGCCAATCCGCGCGCACACGCGGCCGATGCGGCTGGCGTATTTTTGACGCACGGCGGCTTTTACTTCCCCGGCGGACAGCTCCCGTTTATTTTCTTCCCCAAGCGGGGCAAAGGCATGGCGGCTTTGAAAATATTGCAGTATTTTCCCCGCCTTAGAAGCCCCCACCACCAACTGATGCTGCCCCTGCGCCTGCACATACCCCAACACGCCCGGCACTTGTTTAAAGGATTGCAAATCCAACCCGTCTTGTTTTTTAAGCGTAAAGCGCAGGCGCGTCATACACGCCCCCAAGGAAGCGATATTCTCTTCCCCGCCCGCAATACGCGTGACGGCCTCATAAAAAGCGGAAAAATCCTCAGGCATTTTCTTCCTCCGTTTCTACCGTATACCAAACGTTTTGCGCCGGGTCAAAGCGTTCCAGCCCGCCGTCATGAATACGAAAGAACAACCCCTCCAAATTTACTTTCCCCTCTTGCACGGCCTGCGCCACAAACGGGATTTGGCGCAAATGGGCCAGCTGATCCAACACATTGTTTTTTACGGCCTCATCCACCGTGTTGCCACGGTAGGAAGTATGGCTGCGTTCCAACCAAGAGCGGATTTGGGGGGTAAGCTCCTCCAAGTGGCGCAGTTTTTGCACGGCGTTGCAATCGCTATGGCCTAAAATAACAATATTTTGCACTTTCAGCGCGTCCAGCGCAAAACGCAGGGAAGCAATCATGGATTCGTCCCGCTCGCACACTTGGTTTAGCATATTGCGGTGAATGCAGACGTGCCCGTCGTGCGTATTAAAAATAGCCTCGGGGCAGACGCGGCTGTCAAAACAACTGATAATCATGGAATGCGGGTTTTGTTTGGTGGCAACCTGCTCGGCGTGAATGGCGCAAAAGCCTTTGCGGGCCGGGTTGCCGTTAAAAAAATCCCGGTAACCGTTTAACAAACGGCGCATGCCTTCATTGGGAAGAGTATGTTTCATATTGTATATTGTAACAATTTGCCGCAAGAAACATTTAAACAAATAAAAACCCCCCGGATATCCGGGGGGTTAAATCAGAGCCCAAGCTTAATAGGCATTGTGTTTAACTAATAATTGCTGTGTTTTTTTAAGCCATTTTATCTTTTCGGGGTTTTTTTCAAACTTAAATTCATTGGACATCACATCACGCATATTCCAATGCGTGCCCAAGGCATAGGGGGTGCGGTAGCTAAGGCGGTCACGCTGGGAGGTATTAATCCCGCCGACGGCTTTGGTAAGCAGCAGTTCCACATAAGCATAGCCATCGGCATCTTTGGCCTGGGTTACCGCATACTGCAGCGTACGGTTGGAAACGGCCACCGTGGTATATTTGTTTAATAAATCCTTAGCAAAACCCATACGGGCCGGGTTGCCTTTGGCAAAAACCAATTTTTCAAGCAAATTGTCCACGCCGTCATCTTCTTGGGAATGGTAATCAAAACGGCTGCAATGCAGGTAATAATAATCAAACAACTCACGGGCCTGGGAAATTTTACCATTGGCCACCAAATATTCCGGCAACAAAACCTGCGCGCCGTTTACGTCAAAACGCATATGAATAAAATCGGCCCCTAATTCCGTACCGGCATAACGTTTTAACGTATTTTCCACCAGGCGGTAGTTATTTGCTTCCACCGCGCTTTTAAAGCATTTTTCCGTTTTGCACACGGCTTGGGAAGCGCGTTTCACCGCACGCGAAACGGCACGGCTAACTTCTTGCTCCTGGGGAACGCTTTGCGCCAAAGCCAAACCGGAAAATACAAAAGGTAAACAAAAAATAAGGGCTTTTTTCATCAGGTTTCCTCCAAACAATAGTTCCTAATTATATTTAATATAGCGGTTTTTGACCGGGCTTCGCCAGGGCCATAAGGCCTATTTAAACCCGAAAAAAAGGCCTATATCCCCTCCTGCCGCCTGCATACAACAAATAATATAAACACAAAAAACCCGCTCCTGGGAGCGGGTTTTATTTTCAAATCTACTTCCAACTACTTATTTGGACAAGTGTTTGGAAATGTATTTGCTCATATCAAACATGCTGATTTGTTTTTTGCCTTCAAAAATGGCGGCCAATTTGTCATCAGCGTTGATCATGCGTTTATTTTTGGCGTCCTGCAAGCCGTTCTTTTTAATATAGTCCCACATCTTTTTTACAACTTCGGTGCGGGGCAGAGCGGCGGAGCCTACGATAACGGCCAATTCAGCGCTGGGGGTTAAAGGTGCCATAAATTTTGCATTTGCTTTTGCCATAGTGTTACTCTCCTGTTTCTTGGTACGGGGTACCGTACTGCTTTAATCTGTTTTATAAATTCTAGTATATTTAGAGCCCCTTTGTAAGGGATATTTCCCGCAAAGGGGCCCGGCTATTAAAAACTTTATTTTATTTGTGGGCTTCCGCCAACACTTTGGGAGCGGCGGCCAGCACTTCGGCGGAGCAGCCGTCCTCGTATTTTTTAAAGTTTTCAATGAAAGACTTGGCCAACGCCTGATATTTTTCCATATAGGCGGCTTTATCGGCCCACAGGTTGGCCGGGTTCAAAATCTCGGAAGGAACGCCTTCGCACTCCGTCGGGATTTGGAAACCGAAAACCGGGTCCGTAATAAAATGCACTTTGGCCAGTTTGCCGTCCAAAGCGGCGTTGAGCAGTGCGCGCGTATATTTAATGCTGATGCGCTTGCCTACGCCGTAAGGACCGCCCGTCCAGCCGGTGTTTACCAGCCAGCAGTCCACATTATGCTCTTTAATTTTCTTTTTTAACAGTTCCGCGTACACGGACGGATGCAACGGCATAAACGGCCCGCCAAAGCAGGTGGAGAACGTGCTGGTGGGTTCTTTTACGCCTTTTTCCGTGCCGGCCACTTTGGCGGTATAACCGCTGATAAAGTGGTAAAGGGCTTGGTCCGGGCTGAGTTTGGAAATAGGCGGCATTACGCCAAACGCGTCACAGGTTAAGAAAATGATGTTTTTGGGATGGTCTGCCCGTTCGCTTTCCACCGCGTTGCTGATAAAGTTAAGAGGGTAGCAGGCGCGGGTGTTTTCGGTAAGGGAATCGTCATCCAAATCCAGCTTGCCGGTTTGCGGGTCAAACACTACGTTTTCCAACACGGTGCCAAAACGGTGGGTGGTGGAGTAGATTTGCGGTTCCGCTTCTTGGCTCAGCTTAATTACCTTGGCGTAGCAGCCGCCTTCAAAGTTAAAAACGCCTTCCGCGTCCCAGCCGTGTTCGTCGTCGCCGATTAAGCCGCGGGATACGTCCGCAGACAAAGTGGTTTTGCCCGTGCCGGACAGACCAAAGAAAATGGCGCTGTCATTCTTAGAGCCCACATTGGCGGAGCAGTGCATGGTCATAATGCCTTTCTGCGGCAGCAGGTAGTTCATTACCGTAAACAAGGCTTTTTTGTTTTCGCCGCCGTATTCACTGCCGATTACCAACACCATTTTCTTTTCAAAGTTAATCAAAATGGCGGTTTCAGAGGCGGTGCCGTCAGTAGCGGGGTCCACCTTCATTTTGGGCAGGCAGATAAGCGTAAATTCCGGCACGAAAGATTTCAATTCTTCTTTGGCCGGTTCAATGAACATATTTTTGATAAATAAGTTCGTCCAGGCGCATTCCGTAATGGCGCGCACTTTTAAGCGGGAAGCTTCGCTGGAGCCTACATACGCGTCACGCGCGAACAGCTCTTTATCGGCTACATAAGCCTGTACTTTGGCGAAAATTTTCTCATAAAATTCCGGCTTAATGCCTTTGTTGCTTTTATTGTAAAAAAGTTTCCCCTCAATATCTTTCGTTTCCACGAAAAAGCGGTCATTGGGGCTGCGGCCGGTATGTTTACCGGTGCTTACGCACAACGGCCCGCCGGCAACAATGTTGGCTTCCTGCCGTTCCACAGCTTCTTGGTACAAAGCCGGTGTGGAATAGTTCCAATACACGGTTTTGTTGGTTTTAATGCCGGCATGTTCCAAACCGTAATCCGGTTTAAAAAAATCCGGCGTGGCGTTTTTTCTGTTCATGTTAGTCCCTCTTTACTAATTTATCCTCGATTTTAATTTCGTTCGGAGCGGTTTTATCCAACGCCCAGCGTATGCGGCGGATTCCTTCCACCACGCTGGCGCGGTCCGCGCAGAAACTGATGCGCAGATGCCCTTCTAATCCAAAAGGTTTTCCGGGCACTACGGCCACAAGCGCTTTTTCCAGCAGATACTGGGCCAAGGCCTGAGAGTCCGCATTATAATAACTAAAATCTGCAAAAGAATAAAAAGTGCCTTGCGGTTTAACCACTTTTACGTGCGGGATAGCCGCCAGCTCCGCCAACAGGGCGTTGCGGTTTTCTTCCAGCACGGCGCACATATCGCGCACGCAGTCTTGGCCGGCGGTTAAGGCCGCCGCCGCGGCCGCTTCGGACAAATCACTGTTGCAAGACGTGCTTTGCGCCTGCATTTTGCCCATGGCTTTAATTAATTCTTTATTGGCGCACACCGCCCAGCCTATTCTAAGCCCCGTTAAGCCGTAAAGCTTGGAAACCCCGTTAATAATAACCAGGTTTTCCCCTTTTTGCGCGTAGGCGCAAGGGTTAGGCACTTGGGCGCCGTCAAACACCAGCTGGTGGTAAATATCGTCCATCACCAGGAAAATATTTTCCCGCTCGGCAAATTGCACCATTTCCCGCACAAAATCTTCCGGAAAAATCTGGCCGGAAGGGTTGCACGGGCTGTTGATGATAATGGCTTTGGTTTTAGGGGTAACGGCCGCTTTCATTTCCTGCGCGGTTACGCTAAGCCCTTGCTGCGGGGATACGATTACCGGTTTTCCCCCCGCCAAGCGCACCATTTCCGGGTAGCTTACCCAGTACGGGGCCGGGAAAATCACTTCGTCCCCGGGGTCCACCGCCGCCAGCAGAAAGTTAAACAAAGCCTGTTTGGCCCCGCCGCAAATAATCACGTCCGCCATTTCATACTGGCGGCCGTAATGCGCAAACGTGTAAGAAAGCACCGCTTTTTTAAGTTCCGGCGTACCTGTGGACGGGGAATATTTTATCTTGCGGGAAGCGGCCTTAGCCTCTATGGCTTTTACCGCCGCTTCCGGGGCGGGATAAGTGGGTTCCCCCCCGCCTAAATGAATCAGCGGTTCCCCCGCGGCTTTTAACGCGCGGGCCTGCGCGTTTATTTTTAAAGTAGGGGAATCCCCTATCAGTGAAGCTAGTTTACTTAATTGCAAAGTCATATTTACCCTCTACGCTTATTCTATCATTAATTGAGCGGGAAAAACCCATAAAAAAACATTAACCGGCTTTTTGGGGCAAGGCTTCCAGCTTTTTAATAAGCGGTTCCAAGGCGTCTTCCCGTATACACTCCACGCGGCCTTCGTCGCACGCGGCGGCGCGCACCGGGTCCAGCGGCAGGCGAAGCGCGGTGTCTATCCCAAACGCTTGGGCCACTTCCCGCGAGCGGGACGGACCGAACAAATCTATTTGTTTGCCGCAGTCCGGGCATTTTAAATAGCTCATATTTTCCACAAACCCCAAAACGGGCACGTTCATCATCTGCGCCATTTTGACGGCTTTGGAAACAATCATTTTCACCAAATCCTGCGGGGTGCCCACCACCACAATGCCGCTAAGCGGCAGGCTTTGAAACACCGTTAAAGTAACGTCCCCCGTTCCCGGAGGCATATCTATAAACAAATATTCCTCGTCCGCCCAAATAACGTCTTTCCAAAACTGGGTCACCGTGCCGGTAATCAACGCGCCGCGCCAGATAACAGGGTCCGTTTCTTTGTCCAAAAGCAGGTTTAAAGACATAATGTCTATCCCGCTGTCTGACGTAACGGGATAAATGCCGTTTTGGTCCCCCTCGGCCGGGCCTTTTACCCCAAAAAGTTTGGGGATAGACGGGCCGGTAATGTCCGCGTCCAAAACGCCCACAGTGTGCCCGCGGCGTTTCATTTCGCTGGCTAGCAAGGCGGTAACAAAACTTTTGCCCACGCCGCCTTTGCCGCTCATCACGCCAATCACGCGCTGGATGCGGCTCATGGGGTGCGGCGCCACGCGGAAACTTTCGGGCTTTCGGTCCGCGCAGTTTTGGCTGCAGGAAGCGCAGTCATGGTTGCAACTTTCACTCATAATAAAAACTCCTTATAATTCGTTAAATTGTTCGTCCGTCAAAGCGGCAACAGCCAACCGCCCGCCGGGGAGCACTTTCATTTTGGCGTAAGAGGCTTTCTCATACGTTTCACCGGTTCCCTCTTCAAAATAAAACTGGTGGGGTACGTTAAAACGCGTTCCGTTAAAATGCAAAGTAAGCGTTTTGGCGGCAGGAATTTCATTTACGCCCGCCACACCGCGCTCATCTATAAACAAAATTAAGTCTTTGCTGCTTTGCCCCGGCTGAAAATCCGCACGGGCAACGTTCTCAAAATTAAAAGACAGTTCCATATAATCCCCGCTCAGCAAAGCGCGCGGGTCAACCGGGACTATTTTAAAATAAACACTGGGGGCCTGTTTGATATCCTGCTCTGTTTTTATAATCCACCCGCCAAACGCTGCGCACAACAAGACACAATAAATAAGCACCCCTTTATTTCGCATACGCGCTCCTAGCCCATAACATGAGTAAACCGGGCCCAATTAAAAATAAGGATTTGTAGGTTAAAGAAATATCCAAAGAAAAATAAAACACCACAAGCCCCCCTGCAAGCCCCGCTATACAAACCCACTCCAATACATTTTCCCGCAAGCGGTACCCTAAATACATGGCGGCCAGTGCCAATACGCTGGGCCAATTTAACACAAGCGCGCACACCGCTCCAACCGCTACCCCAAGCCAACGCTGTTTTTTACCGCACAAAGCTTTATATAAGTACCCCCCCACCAATACCGCAAGCACCATATTCACCCCATTTAAAGTGTGTATCTGCCAATGGGCTGCAGCCTCTAACCCTCCCACCCAGGCGCAACCCCACAAAAGGGCATACGCCAGCGGATAAAAGGAAAACAAACGTTTAATAAATATTCCCGCAGCCGCCGCAAACAGCCCTAGGCCAATCAGTCCGCAGGCGGTTACCCCCAGGTCTCCACCGTCAATTAATTTATAACAGCACAGGCTGACAGCCAAGGCACACCAAAAAAACCGGTTGAAAGAAGAGCGAAACAGCGGATAAGACACGCCGGCCAGCACCGTTATCCCCAACCACAAATATTTATATCTCAACCAACTCTCCAGCTCCAGCCCTATCAGGATTTGCCCGCCCAAAGCCAGCAAACCGCCCAGCTGGCGCAAAAATAAGCCTCTGCCGCCGCCGTCATCGCGCCAGCGGTGAAGCAAAATCCACCCCGCAACTAAAAATATCACGCCGCGCGGCCAAAAATGTGTAAAAAAGATGTGCAAGCTGCTTGCGCTTATCAGTAAAACGGCCCCGCACAAAGCACCTACAAACAAAAGGGCTCTAAGCAAAAGAGAAAGTTCCGGCGTTTGTTGCTTTTCCTGCAAAAAAGCCTTGGCCTGCGGGCGCAGAGAAGCCTGCACTTGTTGTAATATCCGTTCACTATTCATTGTTTTTATCCTCCCGCATGCGCGGCCAAGCCCACGCCACCGCCCCGCCGGCTAAAGCAAAAAAAGCAGTGCTAATCCAAAAACACAAGAATACCCCGTCCAATGTAATCACCCATAGGCTGCCAAGGCCCGCCAACATAAAAGCGTTCCAAGCCCAAAGCACAATGTCTTTTTTGTACCAGGCATACAGCAAAGCCGCAGCAGCAAATACCAGGGCAAAAATCAAAAAAGTCCACTCTTTAGAAAAATACACTCTTTCCATCAAAGCAAAATACAAATTAAACACACTAAACGGCACCCATAAAAACCGGCAGAAAACACGCCCGTTCTGCCGCACAAATACTTCCGCAAGCGCCCACGCCGCTATAAACAACCCGTTAACCCCATACCACAGCGGCCAGCTGGGGGCAAACCAAGAAAAATTTTTACTTATCCAATACACGGCCCCTACATAAACCGTCATCAGCCAAAACCATTTATTACGAAGCAAAACCGCCAATGGCACCAATAACAAACACCACGGCCCAAACAGCTGGTAAACAAACGCCCCCGTTTGGTACACCTGCCCAAACACGGCTAAAAACACGCCTATAAAAACCCCCGCGCCAAAACCAAACGCCTGCCCGGCGGCGTTTTGCACGCCTTTATACCACGCGCCTAAGCCGCACGCCAAAAGGCCCGCCAAAGGCAAGGCCAGTTTAAGCGCTTGGCCCAAATGCTGCCAGTTGGCCGCAAAAAAACAAATCACACCCGCCAGCACAAACCCAACCCCCGCCAGCAACAAGCGGGCAGAAAACCAAGCCCGCTCGTTTTGCGGGCACAGTTCAGCTAGAAGCCGTTGATAAGCCGGCAAGGTTAAAAGTTTTTGTTGCAAAAGGCCGTCCAACACGCGTTTTGTATTCATATTTTGATTATACTAAATTACCCCCGCCCCGCCTCCGCCCAAAACTGGTATAATATGTATATAAAGGTGCTTTACATGATGTTTATTCTTGCCGTTTTTATCCTATTATTCGCAGCCGTCATAATTAATTGGACGGCCAACCGTTTTATTTTCCGCCCCGTACGCAAAGAATGGCCCCTGCGCCTGCCCTGGGAACAGGCAACGTTTAATACCCAGGACGGCAGCCCTTTGCACGCCCTTTATCTGCCCGCCAAAGAAAATAAAGAAACGTTGCTTTTCTTTCACGGAAAAGCCGGGAATGTAACGTATTTTGAAGACTTTGCCAAAACGTACGCCAAATACGGCTACGGCATTTTACTGTTCGATTACCGCGGCTACGGCAAAAGCAAAGGCCGCTTAACGGAAGCCCATATGTATCAGGACGGGGCGGCCGCACTGGGCTATTTATTAAAAGAAAAGATGATCCCCGCGCAAAAAATTGTGGTGTGGGGCTATTCCTTAGGCAACGGCCCGGCCGTGCAGACGGCGGTAGATTTTAATATTCTTCCCCTAAAAGCCGTTATTTTGCAAAGCCCGTTTACCAATACGGCGCATATGGCTTCTTATATCTTGCTGAGGCGTTACCGCCACGGCAACTGGCTTCAAAAGTGGGTATCCGCTATCTTTTCACCCATATTTTTTAATAAAAAATTTGATAATTTAGGCAAAATACGCCGCATTAAAGCGCCTTTGCTTATTGCCTATTCACGCCAAGACATTGTAATCCCCTGGCAGATGAGCTGCGCTTTGGCGGATAAAGCGCCCCGCGGCGCACGGCGTTATTTCTCTCCCCGTGGGGAACATGAGCAATTTGCCTGGATGGAAAAAGCCGCCGTTAACTTTCTTTCCCCCGGTACTTTTGCCCCCAAAACAAACAACCACAGAACGCAAAAAACACCCGCCTTTAAAAAATAAATTTGACTTTTTGGCGCGGATTTACGGTATAATAAAAGGGTTATGAAGAAACATCTTCCCTTAATTATATTGGGTATTATTTTACTGGGCTGGGCTGTTTTTATTAACAGCTTAAGCAACCAGTTTATTTTCGCCCCTTCCCGGGATTTGCAACCCGTGGACCCTTCCTTAAGGGAAGTGAATATTCCCGTTCAGTTTGGCCACGCGCTAAACGGTTTATATCTGCCGCCCAAAGCGGGCAAACCGGTTATTTTATTTTTCCACGGGAACCGCTACAACGTAACCCATTTCCAAGATTTTGCAAAAATATATTCCAAGTACGGATACGGTATTTTGTTGTTTGATTACCGCGGCTACGGCAAAACGCCGGGCTCCCCTTCTGAAGCAAAAATGTATGAAGACGGGGAAAGCGCGCTGCGCTACCTGCTGATTAATAAAGACGTTTCCGCCCGGGAAATTATTTTGTGGGGCTATTCGCTGGGGTGCGCGGTAGCCTTGCAAGTGGCGGATAACCACCCGGACATGAACTTCCGCGCCATTGTGCTGCAAAGCCCGTTTACCAATACGCCGGAAATGGCCTATTATATTTTGTCGCGCAATTACCGGCCGGAATTATTTATGCTGAAGTTTACTTCGGCGGTTTTATCTCCGGCGTTGATCAACAAACGTTTTGACAATACCCGCAAAATAGGGCAAATCCGCCCGCCTATGCTTATTGGGTTTAATTTGGAGGACCGCACCGTCCCCTGGCGCATGAGCCAGCGCCTGACTAACTTCGCTCCGGCCAGCGCGCGCAGTTATTTAGGGCAAACCGGCGGACACAAAGACATGAAATGGTTTGAAGACGAAGCGGTAAAATTTTTGAAAAAACAGGATGAAATGTCCGCCAAGTGGGAAAAGAATTAAAAACGGTTTTCCCCTTTTATCCGGCCCCCTGCCCGCAGGGGGCTTTGTTTTGGGGTATGTGTCAATTTTGCTATAATACAGTAAATAACCGCTTTGGGAGAGGTGTGTGAGTGGTTGAAACAGCAGGTCTCGAAAACCTGTAAACCGCAAGGTTTCGAGGGTTCAAATCCCTCCCTCTCCGTTTTTCGTCATATACCCGTTTCTAAAAAGAAACGGGTTATTTTTTGCCTTCCCAAGCCGCACCCATCCCACTCCGGGAACCCCTCTTTTTCACCTATGCTGCGCGCCCTAACCCGCCAACGCTTTTGCTATGATATATTTATGAGCCAAACCCTTGCACATCCCGTATTATCCCGGGAAGAAAAACAATTTTTAATCATGACCCAAACCCCCATAGGCAAACTGGTGGCGCGGCTTTCGGTTCCCACCGTTATCAGCATGCTGGTTTCCGCCGTTTACAATATTACGGATACTTTCTACGTAGCCCACTTGGGGGAAAGCGCGGCCGGGGCAGTAGGGGTGGTGTTTTCTTTAATGTCTTTAATTCAGGCGCTGGGCATGGGGGTGGGCATGGGGGCTTCCAGCCTGGTCAGCCGCTGCCTGGGCAGAAGAGACCCCAAAACAGCGTCCAAATACGTATCTTCGGCTTTCTTCTTTGGGGCGTTTATCGGATTGTGCATTTTGTTTTTTGGGGAAATAAACGTAAATTATTTAATGCGCTGGTTGGGAGGCACGGAAACCATTCTTCCCTACGCTTGCGCCTACGGGCACTATATTTTAATTGCCGCACCCGTTATGTGCTCGGCATTTGTGCTCAATACCACTTTGAGAGCGGAAGGAAAAGCCGTATTTTCCATGATAGGGCTAAGCACCGGCGCTTTATTAAACATCGCCATAGCCCCCATTTTTATTTATACATTGGATATGGGCATTGCCGGGGCCGCCATCGCGGTGCTTATCTGCCAAAGCATCAGCCTGTGCATTTTGCTTTCTTTTTTCCTTCGCAAAAAGAGCGTAACCACGCTGTCTTACAAGCTGGTCAGCCGCAATTGGAAGGATTATTGGAATTTAATCCGCCTGGGCTCCCCCACCACGTTAAGGCAGGGGTTTGCCTCGCTGGCTATGGCACTGTTAAACATTAAGGCCGCCCCGTTTGGGGACGCGGCGGTGGCGGCCGTAAGCATTGCCACCAAAATTTATTTGGCCATGCGCGGCATTGTATTGGGTATCGGGCAGGCCATGCAGCCGGTGGCAGGTTACAACCACGGGGCGAAACTCTACGACCGCGTACGCCAGGCTTTTTGGGTAACCACACGCGCCGGAACCATTATATGCACCGTTGCCGCCATTGCCCTAGCCGTATGGGCGCGCCCGGTCATAGCGGCGTTTCGCACCGGGAACGAAGACGTGGTGATCATCGGCGTACAAACTTTGTACTTTTTCTGCGCCGCTTTGCCTTTTTTGGCATACTCCACCTATGTAAACCAGCTGCTGCAAATGCTGGGGCAAGCCAAAAGCGCGGCGTTTTTAGCCAGCTGCCGCCAAGGAATTATGTTCCTGCCGTTGATTTTTATCCTTCCCCGTTACTTTGGCCTGCGCGGGGTGGAAGCCACCCAGCCGGCAGCCGATATGTTAACTTTCTTCGCGTCCATCCCGTTTTTAGTGCATTTTTTTGCCAAATACCAAACCGCCCGCCGGCCTTTGGGGGCTAAACACCGTTTACGGCTGATTTATTTGAAACTGGCCCGCAAATTAAACTTATGGACTGAACCCTACCAAAAATAGCCCTTTCCCCGGTTCATGGCGCGTTACGTATCCGTCTTTCCAATTTGATAAAATAAATAGGTTATGGAAAAATTAAAAACCGTTTTTTTCGGCACGCCGGACATTGCCGTGCCATATTTGGAATTATTGCACCAGATGACGGACGTACAGCTGGCAGTCACCCAGGCGGATAAACCCCGCGGGCGCGGCATGGTCATTACCCCCTGCCCGGTTAAAAAGCGCGCCTTAGAACTGGGCCTGCCCGTGCTTTCCCCCGAAATTTTAAAAAACCATTATGAAGATTTAGCTAAAATCCCCTTTGATTTAGGCGTAGTGGTAGCATACGGGAAAATTTTCCGCCCTAATTTTTTAGCCTTGCCCAAGTACGGCTTAATTAACGTACACTTTTCTCTTTTGCCGCATCTGCGCGGGGCGGCCCCCGTACAGCAGGCGTTAATCCAAGGCTACACCCAAACGGGCGTAAGCACTTTTTGGATACAGGAAGGAATGGACGACGGCCCGATTTACCTGCAAAAATCCTGCCCCATTGACCCGCAGGATAACGCCCAAACCTTATTTGAAAAGCTGATCCCGCTGGGAGTGGAGGCCTTAAAAGAAACTTTGCAAGGCGTGCAGGCAGGGAAATTAATCCGCACCCCCCAAACAGGCACCCCCACCACCGCCCCCATGATTAGCAAAGAAGAAGCGCTTCTTTCTTTTACGCAGTTAAACGCGGTAGATTTTCACAATAAAGCGCGCGGGCTGGCCTGCGGCCCAAAGCCCAAAGTGCTCATCACGCTAAAAGGCAAACAGGAGCCTTTGCAAATCATACAAACGGCGCTGCCAAACACCGCAGAAAAAGCCGCCCCCGGCACCGTGCTTTGCGTTGAAAAGCAAAAGGGTATTTTAGTACAATGTAAAGAAGGCAGTGTATGGCTGACCACAGTACTGCCCGCCGGCAAGAAAGCCATGCCCGCGTATGATTACGCCATGGGGCATGCGCTAAAGGCGGCAGACAAGGTGTTTAATTAAATGGCAACCTCTAAAGAACAATCTTTTGAAGACTTTTTTAAATCTCCCCGCCGCTTAAACCGCAAATTTTGGATTGTAACCGGCGTTATCGTATTATTTTTCCTGGTACTTATTTTTATATCTATAGACTGGGTGTTCGGCGCATTGGTGCATACGCGTAAAGAAGTATCCGTGCCGGACATTACCAAAAAAACCGTCTCCTCCGCTTTAAACACGCTGGCGGCCAGCAATTTGGCCCTTAAACAAGCCGGGGTGGAGTTTGCGCAGGACGTACCTTCCGGTTCCGTGCTGCGCCAATTGCCGCAAGCCGGCACCACCGTGCGCGAAGGCCGCGTGATACGCGTATGGGTAAGCCAGGGGGACGAAATGGCTTTCGTTCCCAACGTGGTGGGCAGCAATTTGCGCGCCGCCCAACTGGCCGTGCGCCAAGCGGGTCTGGTGGTAAACAAGGTGGAAAACGCCTATTCGCTCACGCACGACAAAGGGCTTATTATTTCCCAATCTTTAAAGGCGGACAGCATGGTGGAAAAAGGCGAACAGATAGATTTGGTCATCTCCAACGGGGAACCGCCCGCCAGCGTCATTTTAGTGCCTAACTTTAAGAACAAAAAACTGGCCGAGGCCACCCTGTGGGCCAGCGCGCAAAATATTGATTTAATTATCAAAGAGGACGAAGACTCCCTCTTCCCCAACGGCACCATTGCCAGCCAAACGCCGGAAGGGGACAGCCAAATGTCTCCCGGATCTTCGCTGGAAATTACAGTCAGCCGCCGCCAGGTGCAAGATGATGAAAAAGTCTACCACCTGCATTATGAAATGCCCCAAGGCAAAAACGCCAGCCATGTGCGCGTATTGCTGATTGACGACTTGGGCGAACGTGAAATGATGAACGAGATGCAGCAGCCCGGCAGCAAAATAGACTTGGAATTGCCTTATTCCGGCAAAGCCACGGTGCGCATTAACGTGGACGGAATTTTAGTAAGAGAAAGAGAAATACAATAAATGCCCTCTTCCAAAATGCCTTGCGCAAATGGTAAAATATCTATTGCGCCTTCCATACTTTCGGCGGATTTGTTCCGTTTGGAGCAAGACGTGCGCAAAGTGGAAGAAGCCGGGGCAAATTGGCTGCATGTAGACATTATGGACGGGCATTTTGTACCCAATTTAAGTTTTGGCCCGGCTTTAGTGAGCAGTTTAAACGGCAGAACCGTTTTGCCGCTGGACGTGCATTTAATGGTGCAGTATCCGGCCCGTTTTATAGAGGCGTTTGCCAAAGCGGGAGCCTCTTTATTAACGGTTCACATAGAAGCGGGCGACGATATACGCACCGCGCTGATGCAAATAAAAAAGCTGGGCATTGGGGCAGGCATATCCATTAAACCGGATACAGACCCGCAAACATTGGCCCCGTATATGGATTTGTTGGATTTAGTTCTTGTAATGACGGTATACCCGGGTTTTGGCGGGCAGGCGTTTCTGCCCCAAAGCCCCAAACAAATACAAGGCGTGCGGGAGGTAATCCGCCAAAGCGGCCGGAAAATCTGGCTGGAAGTAGACGGCGGAATAAACAAAGAAACCGCGCCCTTAGCCGTGCAAGCCGGGGCGGACGCCTTGGTAGCCGGCAACGCTATTTTTAAAGCCGCGGACCCTGTATTGGCCCTCAAGCAAATCAGACAGGCGGCAGCGGACATTTAACATCACCCCAAAAGGGGTAAAAACAAAGGAGAAGTCATAATGGCAGTAGTAATCAGATTACAGCGGGTGGGTAAAAAATCCCAGCCTCAGTATAGAGTTGTTGCTATCGAAAAGAAATCAGCCGTAGGCAGCGAAGCCAAAGAAGTGTTGGGTCAATATCACCCGTGCAACCCGGACGCTAACGCCCAAGTAAAGCTCAATATGCCCCGTGTGGAATATTGGATGAAAGTGGGCGCTATTCCGTCTAAAACCGTAGCCAACTTGATTAAAAAAAGCAACGCGGCCGCCAAATAACGGGGAAACCGTATGAAAGAATTGGCGACTCTTCTTCTTAAATCCCTTTCTTCCACTCCTGAAAACGTAGTGGTGGAAGAAACCGAGGAAGATAACAAAATCTACCTGACCACCAAGGTGGACGCGGCAGACAAAGGCAAAGTAATCGGCAAAGACGGCTGCATTATTAAAGCCGTGCGCACGGTGCTTAGCGCTGCCGCCGCGAAACAAAATAAAAAAGTCACCTTGAAACTGGAAGACTAATGTTGAAAGTGGACGTGATTACCGCGTTTCCGGAAATGATAGACCAAGCCCTGGGCGCAAGCATCGTGGGGCGGGCCAGAAAAGCGGGAATCTTAAAGCTTGGGTTTGTAAACCCCCGGGACTTTACCACAGACAAACATAAAACCATAGACGACAGGCCTTACGGAGGAGGGCCGGGAATGCTGATGATGGCGGAACCGCTCCACCAGGCGATAAAAAAGGTAAGAAAGAAGACCTCTGTCGTTATATTAACCAGCCCGCGGGGGCAGACATTCAGCCAGCAGTTGGCCAAGAAATTAGCCAAGAAACGCCACCTGATTTTTGTGTGCGGGCATTACGAAGGGATAGACGCCCGCATTTACCCCGAGGTGGATTTGGAAGTATCGCTGGGGGATTTTATCCTTACCGGCGGGGAACTGGCCACTTGCGCTATGATAGACGCTGTAACCCGCTTGCGGCCCGGAACTTTTAAAAAGGACGGCGTAACGTCGTCAGAGTCGTTTGAAGAAAATTTGCTGGAAGCCCCGCAATACACGCGGCCGGAAGTATGGCGCGGAAAGCGGGTACCGGCGGTGCTGTTGGGCGGCAACCACAAAGAAATTGAAAAGTGGAAGCACGAACAAGCATTAGCTTTAACCAAAAAATTAAGACCGGATTTGCTTTGCAAAGCCTCTCCAAAGCAGGATACGGTCAAAAAGAAAAAGACGTCAACTAAGAAATAACCGAATTCGGAGGAAGTTGTTTTATGAACATTAATCAAATTAAACACAATCTCAAGACCAATATTCCGGTCTTTAAAGCGGGTGATACCGTGAGAGTAAAAGTGAAAGTAGTAGAAGGCGACAACGAAAGACTGCAGGCTTTTGACGGAGTCGTCGTTGCCCGCAAAGGCAGCGGCATCAGCGAAACTTTCACCGTGCGCAAAATCTCCTTTGGCGTGGGTGTGGAACGTATTTTCCCCATTCATTCCCCCCGCGTGGACAGCATTGAAGTACTCAAAGTAGGCAAAGTAAGAAGAGCCAAACTGAACTACTTAAAGAAACTCTCCGGCAAAGCTGCCCGCTTGCAGGAACTTAAAAAACCCACTGCTACGGCTGAAGAAGCGCAACAAGAAACGGCCGCCGCAGCCACGGAAGAGGCTAAATAGGCAACCAACAGGTTTGACCTACTCCGATTCAAAACCCCCGGCGAATACTAGTAAAACGCCGGGGGTTTTTGTTGTATTCATCCTCTGTTCTGCCGGCGGGGACTCGCGCGTTTAAATAAATAATAGGTAAAAAGACCTAGTTCCTTTTGGGCCTAAGGGCCCTTTCCTCTTCTTTCCCAGTACGCTATGCTGTAAGTATGAGAAAAATAACCTGCTTACTTGCGTGTTTCATGCTTGCAGCCAATATGGCTTGGGCCCAAAACGGAAAATGGCTCCAGTCCACTTTGCGCGCGGCGGAAAAGGAAGCCGCCAGCGCCTCAAGCGCAGCCCGTAGCGCGGCACGCGCCATTACTGCCGCAGAGGAAGAGTTTGTCCCGTCCGTCACCCGCCATGTAAACCGCATACAGGTTAAACCGCCCCTCCCTAGATTCCGCCCAGACGGTGATGAGTTAGATTTATGGGTTAAATTAAAACCCAAACATCTGGCCGGCAGTACGCCTTCCAGTAGAGACATCAACAAAAGCAGGCTAATAGATAAAATTGTTCAACGCCACCACAATATGAACAGCGCCCTGATAGACTTGTTCCGTTTGGAAACGAAATACGGCGCGCAGGATTTTTTTCATCTGTTTTCCGCCGCGTATTACCGGAAAGTTTTTGGGCCGCTGGCACCCTCTTTCTACGATGCCTTAAGAAACATTTCTCTCCGGGGGGATAAACACATACAAACCCTTGCCACGGCGCGTATGCAATTTTTATTTAGCCATAAAAACCGGTTCATGTCCATTTTAGAAGAACAGCCCGACGGCACCAAAGGCAATTGGAGACTTCAATGGCTGCCGATATTAAACATAGCAAACCCCAAACAATTTAATCCGAAGCGAATTGTCCTGTCTTATGAACGCACCATGCAGCCCAGCCGGTCAGACGTAACCATGGACCACATTTCCCCCTCTTCTTACGCGCGCATTAACGGCACAAACACACGCATATTATATTTTCAGGAAGATTTAAGCTATCTCCCCCAGCTGTATAAAATTTTGTTATATAAAAAATACACAGGGCAACCTTTATTTGTTGCCGTGGATAAGATAAACAGAGTCATGTTTGTTTTTAACGAACACAAAACAAAATGGATTCGCATTTCCCAACATGAATTTGCTAACCCTAAAAATTTGCATTTGCATATTAACCGGTTAAAACAAATACATTTTAAAACGGCAAAAGACCAAATGCATATTGACCATATGATTATAAATGTTACCTTGCCGCTGAAATCAAGGGAAGATTTGACTCCAGAGGAATTAGAAGATATTTTCTTTAACCAAACTTTAAAAACATTGGCTAAAATGCCCAATGTATATATTGCGTACCAGTCTGTATATTAATACTGTTTGCTGGTAAACGGAGGACGCATCCCGCGTTATATATTTATGAAGTGTGCGCTGATATTTAGTTTTCTGTTTGTTGCCGCAGCCTCCGGCCCCTTGCTGCACGCGCAGCCTAAACGCGCGGCAAAAGCCTTTTCTTGCACCCTGAAAAAACAAAAACAAGTTGCCTCCTCCATACAAACCGCGTTAACGCGGGCGAAAAACCCGCTTTACACAAATGCCGCCCTTCACCTTTCCCCTGATAAAAGGCAAAAATTGGCGGCCGATTTATTAAAACTAAATGCCCCCAACATGCAGAAAACTTTGTTAAAGCTGCAATCCTACCAAAACAAATATGGTTACGGGGATTTTTTTGAACGCTTTATCACGCTTTATTATGAACGCCATTTTGGGAGAATTACTCCCGCCATGTCCGCCTTTTTTGCGCAAATAAACGCATTGAAAAACCCCGCCTTACAACAAGCGGTTGCTTTGCGGCTTGAAGAACTTGCCCGCAACAAAGCGGCTTTTCTTTCTCAAATATGGCAACAAGAACAACCCCCGTTTGTACGGGTAATCTATTTGCCGGAACTGGCCCGTTTTTCCGCAGCGTCCTTCCGCCCGCAAGATTTGATATACAGCTGTGAAATAAATGTGGAACCCGGGGGATTTCTTCCATTAGAGGCAAGAAATGAAATTTCTATTTTTATATTGGAAGGAACTCCCTGGCATATAGCCGGTTTTAGCGCCGGGTTGGAATATTTGCCCGATCTTTACCGCTTTTTAATCACAAACGGAAACTACGCTGAGCCGTTTCAGGTTATTTGGGAAAAATCTTCCCAATCCTTACTGTTATCTTCTCTGGATAATACCCGTCAGCTGCGGGTCTCCCGGCATGAATACCATATTCCACACCGCCTGCACCTGCATATGCAGTATTGGGAGCCCGTTTCTTTTATAAATATTGATGGGAAAACCGTGCTGGAAAACATATTATTAAATATTGCTTTCCCCATAGAAAACATAAGCAACAACCCGCGGGTTGCGCTAAAAGATTGGTTTGTTACACGTCCGGCACAAAAATTTCTAAATGACCCAAACGCTAATGTAATTTACGGAAAAATTTTCTAATTCATTTTAAATAGAAGTAGCATAATATAATACATAGATTTTTTATAGGCCCTTTGGCCCTGGCGCCAACAAATAAAATACAATAGGATATGGCTATGAGAATATTAATCACGCTTCTTGCTTGTGTTTTTATTTTAAACCCGTGCCTGCTTTCGGCCCAGCCCAAAGCCCAACGGCTGATGCAGCGCATGAAAGGGAATACTCTCTCTGAACGGGCCACCGCGCGCGCCGCCAAAGAACAAATGTCTCTGCAACAAAGGCGCGCCGAAAGCTTGCGCAAAAGACAAGAAGCCTTGGAACTGAACCAACTTTCCGAGCAATTTGGCCTGCGCGTAAAGGAACGCATTGTAAAAAAGAATTCTAAAGAAAACCGCCAGCTTAGGAAAGAACTCCGCCGCAAACAACAAGAGAAAACGCTCTTTGCCAATCCCAATTTTAACTTAAAAGACGCGTTAACAAATATTGTAGAACGCCACCCGGACGACGTAGTGGCCGCCTTATATGACATGCGCAAAATGCGCCAAAAACGCGGGGAAGACGCCAACCCGGAATATTTCCGTCTGTTTGCCATTGTTTATTATAAACAGCATTTAAAAACCCTTACACAGCATATGTACGAGTTTATAGACCGCGTAGCCCAAACAGGTTTTAAATCCTTGGAAAAAGATGTCATGTTGCGCATGCAAGAGTTATTCTCCCAAAAACAAGGCTTGTTAAATTCCGGCCTGCGTCTTAAGGCGGAACGTTTGCGCCTGCGTTATTTAAAAAACGTATCGCGCGCCAATGATTTAAACTTTAACCCGGAAGACCTTATTTTTGCCTATGAACAAAAAGTATCCGCCCTGCCGCCGGATTTTGCCATACGCCACATTACCGCAAACACGCAAATTTACATAGGAAGGGAAAAAATTCCTCTTTCCTTTTACAGCTATGACATTTCTTACATTACGGAGCTTTACAAACAACTGCTTAATAAAGACGGCTCTGCCGATGATATTACCGTTATATTGGACAAAACCAGCCGCCAAATAGCTTTGTATAATAAAGACAAACAAGTATGGATACGCGTTACCCCGCATGAATATGCTTCTGTAAACAAGCTGCATATCCATTTAAACGAGGTCCGCCACATAGATGTGGAAATGCCAAACGGAAAACATTTTAAAGACCGTATGCTCTTTAACGTATCTATCCCCATATGGCCGGGTGCTACGCGGCCGTATTTTGGAGGGAAACATTATGATTTATACGAAAAAATGGTACTGGCCCCCGCTTATATTTTAACACGGGAAAAGAATACAAATGTTGTTTACGGAAATATTTTTTAACGCCTATGACAAAAAGCTATTTACAAGCCTTTGACCAGGAAATTTCTATCCAAAAAGGGACGGACGCCCTGATAGGGGTGGACGAAGCCGGCCGCGGCCCTTTGGCCGGCCCGGTGGTGGCCTGCGCTTGTTTGATTCCGTCCGGCATCGTTTCTTACTTTGACGACGTAAACGACAGCAAAAAACTCTCCGCAAAAAAACGGCAAGAAATTTTGCAGCGTTTTGACCGCCTGGGGGTCTTGTACGGCATTGGTTTTGCCTCGGCCGAAGAAATTGACCGCCTAAACATTTTACAGGCCACTTTTTTGGCCATGCGCCGCGCGTGCGCCAAGTTTTTGTCTATTCCCAACGCGTTTGCTTTGATTGACGGTCCCTATCCGGCAAAAGGCCTTTCCATTAAACAAATGCCGGTGGTGGACGGGGATGCCAAATCCCTCAGTATCGCCGCCGCCAGCATTATCGCCAAAGAAACGCGGGATAATTACATGTCTATATTGGACACACTCTACCCCGGTTACGGCTTTGGCGGACATAAAGGGTACGGCACCGCCCAGCATTTGGCCGCTTTGCGCCAAAAAGGCCCCTGCCCCCAGCACCGCCGTTCTTTCAGCCCGGTGCAAAAACTCTGCCAGCCGGTGCTTTTGCCATGAACACCTTGGGTAAAAACGGGGAAGAACAAGCCCGCTTATACTTGCAAAAACAAGGCTACCGCATTTTAGCCCAAAATTTTTCCTGCAAAAACGGAGAGCTGGACTTAGTGGCCCGGCGCAAAGACACACTGGTGTTTGTGGAAGTAAAACAACGCGCCGGCCAAGCTTTTGGCGGCCCCTTGGCGGCGGTAACGCGCGCAAAACAACATAAAATTTCCTTAACGGCGGCTGAGTTTATAAAGGAAAAATCCTTAAAATTTGATAGTATTAGATTTGACGTAATATGCATTACCGGAGGGGAACTAACGCATATAGAAAACGCGTTCTTCCCCCCGCGCATGACTATATAAACGGAGGCCCGTATGACCCAATTGGAACAGGTTAAAAAAATTGTTTCGTTTGTAAACCGCAAGACCAAAAACTTTAAACCCAAAATCGCCCTTATTACCGGTTCGGGCTTGGCGGGCTCCATTCCGCAGATGGAAAAAGTCATCACCATTAAATATTCCGATATCCCCGGCTTCTTAAAAAGCACCGTACCCGGCCACAGCGGCAACCTGATTTTTGGCGTATACAAAGGCAACAACATTATGATTATGCAGGGCCGTTTTCACTACTATGAAGGACACCCGATGAAAGACATTGCCCTTTCCGTACGCGCCATGAAAATGCTGGGTGTGGAAAAACTGCTGGTATCGGCCGCGGTGGGTTCTTTAAATTTAAAATTAAAACCCGGTTCTTTATGCGTGCTGAAAGACCATATCAACTTTATGTGCAATAACCCGCTTATCGGCAATTATGACCCGGCTTTCGGCCCCATGTTTTTTGATTTAACTTACGCCTATGCCCAGCCCTTGCGCAAAATTGCCCTGGCGGCGGCCAAAAAATTAAAAATCAACGCGGCGGAAGGCGTTTACCTGGCGGCTACCGGGCCCAATTTTGAAACCCCGTCCGAAATAAAAATGTTTAAAAAGCTGGGTGCGGACGTGGTGGGCATGTCCGTCGTGCCGGAAGTGCTTACCGCGCGCCAGTGCGGCATTGAAGTATTGGGTCTGGCCTGGGTAAGCAACATGGGCTGCGGAATCGCCAAGCATCCGCTTTCCCACGAGGAAACCCTTACCGAAACCAAAAAGATAGAGGGCAAATTCAAAAAACTGCTGGAAATTTTACTGGCAAAAATATAGTACTTTCCAAGCCCGCGCCCTCTGCGTGGCGCGGGCTTTTTTGCGTATGGCTAAAGACATTAAACGTTTAGGTAAAGAAACCCTGGTATACGGCACTTCCACTGTGCTGGCCAGACTGCTGAATTTTTGTTTGGTCCCGTTTTACACGTATTATTTGGTACCGGGGCAGTACGGCATTATCGCCACGATGTTTGCCGTCATCGCCCTGTTAAACATCATCTTCCTATTTGGGTTGGACCAAAGCTACCTGCGTTTTGCCAGCGAACAAAAAGATAAACACAAAGTATTTCTGCATTGTTTTTACGGCGTAGCGGTAAACGGATTCTTCTTGGCCGCGCTGATGTGGCTGTTTGCCGCGCCGCTGGCCCGGCTGATAGGCATTGGGCAAGAGTACGCCTACATTGTGCGCCTGTCCGTTTGGGTGTTGTATTTAGACGTTTTAAACATGATTCCCTTTACCAAACTGCGCCTGGAACGCCGGGCCTGGTATTTTGCCGGGGTAAGGACGGCCTCCATTATCGTAAACGTATTGGGAAACATTGTGTTTATAGCCGTGTTGCAAAAAGGGATAGCCTCTATTTTATGGGCGAATATTTTTGGTTCTTTGGCCTCTTTGCTGCTCCTCTCCCCGGTAGTATACAGCGAACTCAAACAAGGCCCTTTTTTAACGGTGGACAAAACCCTCCGCTCCCAATTAATCCGCTTTGCCTGGCCGTTTGTGCCCGCCGGGCTGGCCAGCATGTTGGTCAGCGTGATAGACAAGCCTATTTTAATCCATTTGGCGGGCACTCAGCAGGTGGGTATTTACCAGGCCAATTTTAAAATTGGCGTATTTATGATGCTTTTGGTGTCTATGTTTGACCAAGCCTGGAGGCCCTTTTTCCTGGCGCACGCCAAGGATGACGACGCCAAAGACACCTTTTCCCGCGTACTTAGCTATTTTTGCGCGCTGGGAACCTGGTTTTTGCTGGGGCTTTCTTTACTGATGCCGGACATTATACAAAGCAATCTGTTTGGCTCTTTCCATTTAATCAGCCCGGCGTATTGGGAGGGGCTAAGCGTTATCCCCTTGGTACTGACGGGCTATTTTTTCTACGGCGTATACATTAACTTTATGGTGGGGCCGGTTATTACCAAAAAAACACGCGTACTGATGTGGATTACCCTTTTAGGTGCCGCCGTAAGCATTACCACCAATTTAACCTTGGTGCCGCACATAGGCATTATGGGGGCCGGTTGGGCGGTGGCCTTAAGTTACGCGGCTATGGCGGGCGCTTTGTTCGCTTTTACCCAAAAAGTATACCCCATACGCTACGAATATAAAAAATTGGCGGGAATTGCCCTTTGCTGCGCCGCCGTGGCATGCTGCGTATATTGCGCGCAAGGGCGTATGCCTTACGGGCAGATACTGGGCCTTAAAATCGTTTTGCTAACCGTGTACCCCGGGCTGATGTGGCTGATTGTAAAGTAACATTTTCCCAAACAAAAACCGCGCCGCCTTTCACAGGGCGGCGCGGTTTTTATGGTAAACAGAAGGTTATTTCATGCTGATTAATTCCAAATCCAGCGTAATATTCCCATCTCTATAAATCAGTAAATGCGGAATTTCCAAGTTTCCTTCCGTCCCGTACGGGGTGTACTGTTCATAGTTTATTTCCGCGCTGTTAAGCAGGGCGGAAGAAACCGCCTGGGAAGGGAAACTGGCCCCCTGCGGGTAAACAAGGCGGGTTTTTGCGTCCTGGTTTTTATAGGTAATTTCTTCCATACCGTCTTTTACGCGGTAAGACACAAAAGAACCCGGGTCCGCCAGCAGCAAACGCAAAAACTGGTTTACGCGCCCGCGCGCCAGAGAAGTATCCGCGTCTTTAAAAATGTATTTATAGGCCACGCCGGACGGGGAAACCACCGCTTCCAAATATTTGTAAGCGCCGTCCCCCATTAACAGCACGTCATAATCCTGCGCTCCTATCTTTTTAATACGCAAGACGCCGCTTAAATAACCGTCTTCCAGCTGGGCAACCACTTTAAAAGCCACCCGTTCCTGTCCGGCGGAAAAATAATCCACCCGCTTATGCCCGCGGGCAGCGGCCGGGATTTGCTTCACACCAACTGAGGCGCACGCCCCCAACAAGCCTAAAGACAACAATAAAATGATTTGTTTTCTCATACACAAGGTCCCCCTATAATGATATTATAAATATTATGAATTCTTTTGTCCTATACACCTTGTGCGCTTGTATTTCTCTGGCGGTGACATCGGCCAGCTTGCCCTTGCTTCACCGCTGGCTGTCCTCGTATTTTATGGACGCGCCCGGCGGACTTAAAAAACACGCCACGCCCGTACCCGTGTTGGGTGGCATTGCCGTTATGCTGGGGCTGTCGGCCAGTTTAGTATTTATACGGTTAACCACCTCTTTCCCCAGCGGTACGTTACACGCCCTGCGCGGGGTACTGCTTGGGGCGGGGCTGGTATTTCTAGCCGGTGTGGCCGACGATTTAAACAAACCCCAAGGTATCCGCTCCTGGGTAAAATTATTAGCCCAAGGAGCCGCCGCCATACTGCTGATGTGCTACGGGGTGCAAATTTATTTATTTGACTGCCCGTGGCTAAACTGTATTCTTACTTTCTTTTGGGTAATAGGCATTACCAACGCGTTTAATTTATTGGATATTTCAGACGGGCTTTGCGTAAGCCAAGCGGCCATAAGCGCGGCGGGGTTGGCGCTGATTTCCTTGCCTTCGGAATGGATATACGTAAACTTTGCCGCCGCGGCATTACTAGGGGCGTGCGCCGGGTTTTGGCCGTACAATTTTTCCCGTAAACGCAAAACATTTCTGGGAGACAGCGGCAGCATGCTGCTGGGTTTTATGCTGGCCGCCCTGTGTATGGGCACCCAATACACCCAGCGCACCAACGCCGGTTTTTTGGCTCCTTTTTTTATTTTAGCCATACCGCTGTTTGATACGCTTTTTGTTATGTTTGCCCGCGTACTGCAAGGGAAAAACCCCTTAAAGGGAAGCGATGACCATATCGTTCTGCGTTTAAAACGCGGGTTAAAAATGTCTCAGCGCAATATTTTAACGGTTTACATGGTGCTGGCCGTATTTAATAATCTGCTGGCCTTTGCCCTTACCCACAGCCACGCCAAAGCGGCGGCCGCGGTGGTGATATTTAGCGTCATTTACTTCCTGTCCGCCACCTTATTTTTGCTTCACATAGGGAGAAAATAATGCATGTCCGCACGCTGATTCTAGGGGCGGGGGTAACCGGGCTGAGCACCGCGTTTCACCTGGAACACCAAGGAGATACAGATTACCTGCTAATAGAGCAGGACGCTGTCCCCGGCGGCCTGTGCAAAAGCGAACAGCGGGAAGGCTTTACCTTTGACCAAAGCGGGCACCTGCTTCACCTGCATGACCCGTACGCTTTACAAACCTTTAAAGAACTTTTAGGAAGTAATCTCCGCCGCCTTCAGCGCCGCGCTGTCATTTATACCCAAGGGGTGCAAATACCCTTTCCTTTTCAGGCGCATTTAGGTTATTTGCCCCCCACACTTAGGAAAGAATGTTTGGAACAAGCCCAAAAGGCCCCGCATATCCCGCACCCCGCCACATTTAAAGAATGGTGCCTTGCCTCTTTTGGGGAAGGAATATACACGCATTTTTTACGTCCTTACAATACTAAATTGTGGGGAACAGACCCGGCGGAAATGACGGCGGAGTGGTGTTCTCAATTTATTCCCCGTCCCAAATTACAGCAAATGCAGGCAGAAGCGCGGGAACAAAAAGGGCTGGGCTATAATGCTTATTTTTATTATCCGCTAAAAGGCGGCTGCCAAGCGTTAACAGACGCCCTGGCAAGCCGCGTTAAAAACCTGCGGTTAAACGCTTCCGTCACCCGGGTGGATTTAACGGCCCGCACCGCCTGGATAAATAATGAGCCCATTTCCTTTAAGCGCCTGGTCAGCACCATCGCCCTGCCCAAATTGTTAGAGATGACCCGCCAGCCCGCTTTGCAATCCCTGGCCAGCCGCCTGCACTGCACCGGGATAAACGTATTAAACATTGCCGCAAAAAAGCCCTTTAACGCCTTTCACTGGGCGTATTTCCCAGATGAGAAGGACCCTTTCTTTCGCGTGGGGGTGCAAAGCTCCTTTTCACCGTATTTGGCGCCGGAGGGAAATTCTTCTTTCTATATAGAACTGCCCTCCCATTGCCCGCCAACCCCGCAAACGCAAAAGCTGGTTTTGAGCCGCCTTGCCCAAAAAGGTATAATAGAAGAGAAGGACGTTTTATTCTCCTTTTGGCAAAAAATACCTTTCGCCTATGTTGTTTACCGTCCGCAGCGCACGCCAGCCGTTGCGCAAGCCCAAACCCTGTTAAAAGAAAACGGCGTTTATTTGGCCGGCAGATACGGGCGGTGGGAATATTCTTTTATAGAGCGGGGTTTTTTGCAAGGCAAAGAAACAGCCGGCGTTTTAACAAAGGATTTGGTATGAAAGTACTCGTTTTCGGGGGCAGTTTTGACCCCGTTCACCAAGGACATGTAGCGCTTTTTAAAAAAGCCGTAAAAATTATCCGGCCGGATGTGTCGCACATTGTGCCGGCGTACCACTCCCCTTTTAAAGCAAAAACCCCCACGCCGTTTACCCTGCGCATGCAAATGCTCAAAAAAGCCTTTGCGGGGATAACTAAAAACATTATTTTTGACGATTACGAACTAAAACGCGGCGGCAAAACGTATACCTGCCAATTAATTGAATATTTAAAAAAACACTATAAAAACCCGGAAATTTATTTACTGGTGGGCACCGATTGCCTAAACGATTTACATAACTGGAAAGACCCGCAAATTATTTTTAACAACGCCACCGTGATAGCGGGCAAACGCAAAGGCTATAACGAAAACCCCGCCCGCTTTAAGCACATTTTTTTGCCGGGGTTCTTCCCCAAGCTTTCTTCCACCCGGGTACGGGCGCATATTTTAGCCAGCGGGGAAATTCCCCCCACTGTGCCTGCCGCCCTGCACCCGTTAATAGAAAAACACCGCCTCTACGGCCTTAAAATACACGACTGGCTGAAAACCCACTTAAAAACCAACCGCTACATTCATTCCAAAAGCGTGGCGGAACTGGCCGCCGTACTAAGCGATATTTATAACGTAAACGTGGAAAGCGCCGTAAAAGCCGGCATCTTGCATGACGCCGGCAAAGGCATGGGCGCGCGGGAATTAATTTATTTTTGTAAAGAACACCATATCAAAACCCCGTTTTTTGAGGATATTTGCGCGCTGGAGCCCAGCTTGCTTCACAGTTACGCTTCCAAATGGCTGGCCCGGCATTTGTTTGGAGTAAAAGACAAAGAAATTCTAAACGCCGTGGCGGAACATACCCTGGGCAGTTTGCATATGAGTACGCTGTCTAAAATTCTGTTTGTGGCGGATATATCCTCTAAGGACCGTAAATATAAAGACGCTTTTGTGATACGTAACATGGCCCTGCAAGATTTGGACAAAGCCCTGCTGTACGCGGCTAACCGCAAACTGCTTTTTACCATAGACTCTCAAAAATGGCTTTGCCCGCTGGGGATTGACTTATGGAACCATCTTATCAAACAAGAAAAATAGCCCCCCGCTGGCTGCTGGCCGCGCTGCTGGTTATAACGGGCTTAGCCGCTTGGAGCCAGTTTTCTTCCCCGTTTGCCAAGCTGATGGCCTCACGAAAAAATGAAGACCTCTATTTAGCGGTGATGACCTCTCCCACCACTTTAATCAGATACAACCCACACCAAGAAAAAGCCTGGGTGAGGGAAATCCCCTGCAAAAATTGCAAAACCCCCACGGCACAAACCTTCGGCTTGCCGGAAAACGCCCCTTTTGTCTATTACACCCCTTTGCAAACCAAGCCCGAAACCGTTTGGGACAATTTTAAAAACACGCTGGAAACGTGGCGATACGCACCGCTGCCTTTAGCCGCCCTGCCGCTGGATTATTTGCGGGCGCGTTTTTCCAAACGTACCAATTTAAACCTGGCGGACGCGGTACTCTTGGGGATGGAACTTTCCAAACTGGAAATGAACGATTTTACCCTGCAAATAGACACCCCCCGCGCCAGAAAAAAAGCCGCCGCCAAAAACGAGGCGCTCCCCCAAGTGGAAGACCGCGCCCCCCTGGCGGTGGAAGACCGCCCCATTGTGGTGGAAGTGCTTAACGCTTCCGGCAAAAGAGGGCTGGCCCGGGCTTTGACCCAATTTCTGCGGGACCAGAACGAAAAAGGCCTCCTGCGCGTGGACGTTTTGCAATATGATAATTACCCCGGCGGTTACCTGGAACAAACCCGCATTGTGGATTACAGCGGCCGCCTGATGCAGGTAAAACAATTAAGCACAGCCATAGGCTGCCGGCAGGAAATACGCTCCGAACCGCGCGGCAATGCCATTTGCGACACCCGCATCATTCTAGGCAAAGACTTTGAAATGCCATAGTCCCAACACTATAAAAAAATGCTAGACTACTTTTATATATAGACGAGGTGGAAAATGAACCCTAAAGAAACAGTATGCCTGGCGGCCCGTTATGCCGACAGCAAAAAAGCGGAAAACATTAAAGTGATTGATTTGGAGGGATTGTCTTCTTTGTGCGATTACATATTAATCGCCACCGCCACCTCAAAACCCCACTTGGAAGCTGTGGAAGAAGAAATCAGCACCAAGTTAAAACAAGAAGGCGTTTACAAAACCAACCGCGACGGGGTGGACAGCCCCATCTGGCGCGTGAGCGATTACGGTTCTTTCTTGGTGCACATTATGACACCCGAAGCCCGGGATTTTTACGCCTTGGACAAAATTTTTAGCTTTGGTAAAGAAATAGACTATACTTTAAAACCCAAAAAAGCCGCCGCTAAAAAACCGGCCGCCAAGAAAACAGCCGCCAAAAAACCGGCTGCAAAAAAAGCCGCGGCCAAAAAAACTTCCTCTAAAAAGCCGGCCGTTAAAAAAACGGCCGTTAAAAAGACGGCAACCAAAAAAACCGCTAAAAAAACCCTGAAAAAATAACTATGCTAGATAATTTAAAAAACGAAATTAATTTAAAATTGACCAGCGCGCCTTATTTCCAGGGGCATGATTTGCCCAGTGTGGAATTTGCCCCGGCGCCCGCCCATACGGGGGCGGATATTTCCCTTTCGTGGGCTATGGCCTGCGCTAAAATTTTGCGCAAAAGCCCGCTGGAAATTGCCAAAGAAGCCTGTAAAGTAATCCGCGAGACCAACGCCGTAACGGACGCGCAAGCCGTTGCCCCCGGGTTTATCAACATCACGCTGGATGATTCTTTTATTATTAAATCCGCCATAGACCGCCGCATCAAATCCCGCGAGGCGGAAGACTGCAAACACCGCATTTTAATTGAATTTGTGTCCGCCAACCCCACCGGCCCCTTGCATGTAGCCAGCGGGCGCGGCGCCAGCTTGGGGGACAGTTTGGTAAAAATCCACCGGGCCCTTGGTTATTGTTGTGACAGCGAATATTATGTAAATGACGCCGGAAACCAAGCCGAGCTGTTGGCGGCCTCCGTCAAAGCGCGCAAAGAAGGCAAAGAACCGCCGGAAAACGGCTACCACGGTTCCTATATTATAGACCTGGTTAAACAAATGCCGGCGGATTTGAAAGAAGAAGACTACGGCCGCTGGGCAATGGAAACCTTAATTAAAACCCAGCAGCAGGACATGAAAGATTTTCACGTAGATTTTACCCGCTGGTTCCGCGAGTCTGACCTTCATGAAGACCGCGCCCCGCAAAAAGCCTTGCAATACCTGACCGAAAAAGGCTACACCTATGAAAAAGAAGGCGCCATTTGGTTCGGTTCCACCAAGGACGATGAAGCACAGGACGATAAAGACCGCGTTTTGGTACGCAAAGACGGCCGCCCCACGTATTTTATGGCCGACATCGCCTACCATAAAAATAAATACGACCGCGGCTACGACGAACTGATTGACATTTTAGGAGCGGACCACCACGGTTATGTGCCCCGCATGAAAGCGGCGGTGCACGCCTTGGGCCATAAAGAGAGTTCCTTTGTGCCCATTATTCACCAACTGGTCCACTTAACCGAAAAAGGCGAACAGGTAAAAATGTCCAAACGGGCGGGGCATTTTGTTACCCTGCGCGAATTGATGAACGACGTAGGGACGGACGTCTGCCGGTTTTTCTTCGCCAGCCGCACCCCCAACGCCCACATGCTGTTTGACTTGGATTTAGCCAAAACCCAATCCAACGAAAACCCCGTTTTTTACGTACAGTATGTACACGCGCGCATACACTCCATTTTCCGCGCGGCGCAGGAAAAGAACATTAAAATGACCCAAATCCGCGTGCCGCTGGCCCCGCAGGAGCGGGCGCTCTTGCTGAAACTGGTGTGGTTTAAAGAAGTGCTGCGCAACTGCATACGGGATTTAAGCCCCCACCATTTAACCACCTATTTAACGGAATTGGCGGGCTTATTCCACGCTTTTTATGATACCTGCCGCGTATTGGACGAGCAAAACCCCGAAGTAACCGGTTCGCGCTTGTTTATTTGCCAACGTGTGGCGGAACGCATTAAAAAAGGCTTGGAATTTATCGGCGTAAGCGCACCGGAAAAGATGTAGTGCGCCGCGCGCCATATTTTTAAATATTCGGAAAAATCTCTTTTTATTCCATTAGGGAAAAGAGATTTTTCTGTCTATATATCGTTTTGGAAAAGTAAGGGAGGATAACTTCATGAAAAAATTAGTATTTTTATTTGCCGGGCTTTTACTGTCCGCCGCGCTTTGGGCCGCTCCCAACGCCGCAGATGACGCTTTTGAAGAAGGCCTTTTTGCCCAAGCGTTAAAAAGTTACCAAGAAGAACTCCCCAACGCTTCGTCCGACGCGCAACGTTACAAAATCCAGCTGCGCATTGCGGCCTGCCAGTATATGCTGGGCCAATACGCCCAAGCCGCCAAAACGGTATATGGCTACGAACTTCCCGCCCAGCCTTTATGGAAAGCCCGCTTTCTGCTTTACCGCATCCAAACCGGTGAACGCGTAAAAAACACATATTCCCCCTTGCTTCCCGCCTCTGAAGAGGAAAACGCCTCCGGCAATTTAGAAAAGTGGACCGCCTCCCAGTGGGAAGAATCCCTTACCAAAGATTACAAAACCCTTTGGTCCCTGCGTGAAACGCTGGCCAACGCCCCCATAGAACAGGAAACGCTTATTTTATCCGTAAAAGACACCGATACAAAACGCATTCCCACTTTGTTTGATTTTGTTTTAAACAAATGGAAAGAATCCCTTTCCTCTTCCGCCCGTCCGGCCCCGTTAGCCAAGGCGGAAGATTTTTTGGCCCAGCCTTTTGCCGAGCAAGAAGATAACGCCTCCACCGTAAGCCAAATAGCTTCCCTTCTCAAAACCGGGGCGGAATTAGACGGCAAAAACCGCCAAAACGCCAAACTTTTTTGGCGTACGGAATTAATTACCCTCCCTTTTGATTACCCGCAGTCTTTTAGTTTTAAAGACAACAAACAGGCGGCGCTTACCGCCGCGGACAAGCTGGATGAAATTTCCGGCTTTAAACCGGCCAAACGCGGCTGGTTCGGGCGCATAAAAGGTTTTGTGGCGCCGGAAAAAGCCACCTATGGCAAAGCCTACGCGGCTTACCGTTCCGCCCGCTTGTATGAACAGGCCGAAGAATATGAAAAAGCCGTATCCGCATGTAATTTTGCCGCCCAAAAGTTAGACGATAATTACTACTCTAAAGCCTGCGCAAACCTGGCTGCGGAAATACAAGCCCCATCTTTAATATTGTCTTCCCCGGTCATGAACCAAAACCCGCAGGATTTGACCTTAAAAGCCACCGCGCGCAATATAGAACAGATTTTTGTACGCATTTACCCCGTTACCCGCGCCCAGCTGCAAAAATACGGACAAACCCGCTGGAACCGGACATTAAACTCTTGGAACCACTTAACCACACTTAGCGATACCGCCCTGCGTGATATTTTATCCCAGCAAACTCCGCTTAAATCGCTTTCCGGCAAGGTGGAATATCCCGCCAAACACGCTTTTAAAGAAACGGATTTAAAACTGCCGGAACTTTCTTCCGGCTTCTACGTAATAGCCGCCGCGCGGGAAGAAACCTTTAACCCGGACACGGCCCCCGTAGCGGCAACCGTTTTAAATGTAACGGATTTGGCCTTGTTTGTAACCTCCGCCATAGAGGATAATCCCGATAAATACACCTCTTTGTTAAACGCCAAAGCCAATACGTATACGCCCAATATCTTCCGTGTATACGCGGTAAATCTAAAAACCGGCCAGCCCGTGGAAGGCGCGTCCTTAGATATGTTTACGGAATGGAAAGGCACCCGCAAACAAGGCTATACGGACGCTAACGGCCTGTTTAAAATGGCCCAAAAAGTAACGGTAAACTCCACCCGAGGCAACAGTTCCTATTTTATAAACCCCTTGGCGGTAAAAGGAAAAGATACGGCTTTTACGTCTTCGGCGGTGTATTTCCATTTTAACCAAGAAGACCCCGTGCGCTTATTTGCCCAGACGGACCGCGCCATCTACCGCCCCGGCCAAAAAGTGCAGTTTTCCGTTAACGCGTTTGAAAACGTGGTACGCGGCCTGCGCACCCTTACCGGCCGCAGCGTACAAGTGGAAATACGGGACGCGAACTACGCCAAAATTTACACCTCCTCTTTGGATTTGAACGACATGGGCACCGCCGCCGGCGCGTTTACGCTGCCCGGCCAAACCCTGCTTGGCAACTTTACGCTGCAGGCCACCTTAAACGCCGGCAAAGGCACCTACCGCACTTACGCTTATTTTAAGGTGGAAGATTACAAACGGCCGGATTACGAAATTACTTTCAACCAGCCTGAAAACGCTTTTGAATACGGCAAAACGGCCGAGGTAACCGCCAGCGCCAATTATTATTTTGGAGCGCCGCTTCAAAAAGCCCAGGTAAAATACACCATATACCGCACGGATTTTATACCGCCGTTCTTTTGGTGGATGCCGCGCGCCTATTTCTTTGCGCAGGAAGAATTCATCGCTTCCGGTTCTACCCAAACGGATGAAAAAGGAGCCTTTAAAATCACCTTTACCCCCCAGCCCGGAAAAGACGCGGCCCAGCCTTCCCGCTACACCGTCAAAGCACAAGTGTATGACGAAAGCGGACGCGTAATAGAAGCCCAAGAAACATACAAAGCGTCTGACAGACCCCACTTCTTTGACGTGCAGTTTACCCAAGGTTTCTATGACGCCAAGACCCCGGCTTCTTTGGCCCAAATCAAACTAACGGACATCAACGGCAACCCCGTTTCCGGCAAAGTGACCGTGAAAGCCGCCCGGCTTGAAAATAAATTAAATGAAGAGGATTTAAACTCCCCCATC
Organism: Candidatus Avelusimicrobium aviculae; assembly: GCF_949292495.1. NCBI lineage: Bacteria > Pseudomonadati > Elusimicrobiota > Elusimicrobia > Elusimicrobiales > Elusimicrobiaceae > Candidatus Avelusimicrobium > Candidatus Avelusimicrobium aviculae. The sequence goes on along the minus strand of NZ_CASEZB010000016.1, from coordinate 65,263 downwards.
GCGCCGGACGACGGCAGCTTGTTAGACCGCGTATTTACCAATAACAAAGAAGAAGAACAAGCTTTCACGCAGGAGCTGGACCTGCGCCAAGAAACCCAAGCCACGCTGGAAATGCCCCCCCTGCCGGAAGGCATTTACCGCTTAACGCTTTCCAGCCCCAAAGCGGCGGACTTAAAGTTGATTTTCCTGGTGGCGGAGGAAGAATCCTCCCTGGCTCTTCCCAGCGTAGCCATTGCCCAGCATGAAGAATACCACCCCGGCGCTTATGCCAAATTTTTAATTGGCGCGGGGCAGCTCAACGGCCCCAAACAAGTGGAAATTTACGCCGGCAAAGATTTCTTAGTAAACACACAGCTCGCCAGCAAAGGGGTAAACATCTTAACCGTTCCTGTGGAAAACGAGTACCGGGGCGGGTTTGGCGTGCACTGGTTTGGCGCGTCTGACTATAAAGCATTCCAAAACAGCGCGTTTGCCGATGTACCCTACGACAACAAAAAATTAAGCCTCACTTGGCAGGGGGCTCCGTCCGTACTGCCCGGGGAACGCGTAAACTGGACGTTAAGCGCTAAAGACGTTACCGGAACGCCGGTAGAAGGGCAAGCCAGCATTACCGTGTATGACAAAGCCTTGGATTATTACGCCAAGCCGGAAACGCGCCTCACGCTAAACAATTTATTTCCAGAGCAGCGCCCTATGGGTAATTTTACCAACAGCTTGTTTAAAGCGCCGGTTACGGCGGCTTCCGGTCCGGATGCCCGCTTTAAACAGCCTTTTGCGGATAATTATCCGCTGCCGCTGCCGCAGTTGAATTTAAACCCGGTGTTTCGGATGTATAAATCCGCCGTGATGAATACGTCCCGCGCCGTAGCCGGAGGGATAATGCCCAAGGCCGCGCCCGCGCTGGCTTTTGCCCAGGCGGACGCAGCCGTCGCCACGGCGGAAGAAAGCGCCATGGCCCGGGATACCGCAACCGCAGTTCCCTCCGCCGAAGAGGAAACGCCCTCCTCCGCCGTACGTACGGACTTTAGGGAAACCGCTTTCTTTAGCCCCACCGTACCGGTGAAAAACGGCAAAGCGCAAATATCTTTTACTATGCCGCAGGCGCTTAGTGAATGGAACATTTTGGGTTTTGTGCTTACCCGATCGGTTGATTTGGGTTCCTTTACCGCCCAAACCGTTACCCGCAAAGATTTTATGGTCCGCCTGCAGCTGCCGCGCTTTTTGCGCGAAGGGGACAAAACCACCCTGCAAGCGGCGGTAACCAACTTATCCGGCAAAAAAATCAGCGCCCAAGTGGAACTGGCCCTGCGGCAAAACGGGGTAGACGCGGCCAAAGCCTTTGGCATTAAAAAAGCGCAAAAAGAAGTAAGCGTAGGCGCGGGAGAAACGGCTTTTGTATCGTGGGATATTACCGTGCCGGAGGGCACGGAAATTACCGATATTACCGCCACCGCCCGCTACGTGAAAGAATCGGACGCGGAATCTAAATCCATTGCCGTACTGCCCGGGCGTGAACGCCTGCTTGCCACCGCCAACGCGGTTTTAAAAGAAGGCAACAACACCCTGCAGCTTACGGAAATGAAATCCGTACAGGACGCCCAGCCTCAAACCGCCGTTTTGCAAATCAACCCCAGCTTGGCGCTGTCCGTGTTTAACAGCGTGCCGAACTTACTGGTAAATAAACATGAAGACCTTGTCAGCCTGCTTAACCAATACGTTCCGCTGGCGGTTGTTAACCGCTTCTATGAACAGTACCCGGAAATGAAACAAGCCGTTTCCCGCCTGCCGGCGAGAGGCACCGTCACCCCGGTGTGGGACGCGCAAGACCCGCTGCGCCTGGAGTTACTCAGCCAGACCCCGTGGCTTACCATTTCCCAAGGGCGCCAAGCGCAGGAAGGGGATCTCGTCAGCCTGTTTGAGCCGGAAACCCTGCGCCGCCAGCAAACCAAAACTTTAACCGCGCTGAAAAAATACCAAAACGCAAACGGGGCTTTCTCTTGGCTGCCCGGCGGCCGGGATGACGAATACTTAACGTTGTTTGCGCTGGATATGTTTGCCCAAGCCTTGGCTTATGGGGCGGACATTCCGCAGGATATGGCTAAAAAAGCGTACGCTTTTGCCCAGACCTCCGTATCACGCCGCTTGGGAGAGGTAAAAACCCCATCGGGGGCGGACGTGGCCCACACCCTGTACGCGGCTTACGTGTTAAGCGCTTTCCCGGCGCAATGGCAAGAAGTGCAAGCCGCCCAAAAAGACATACGCGGCTGGGCGCAATACGCGGAAGAATACTCCCGCTTTATGACGCCCTTGGGGCAAATTTACGCGGCCAATATTTTCCACCGTTTGCAGGACGACACCAAAGCCCAAAAATACTTAAATATGGTGTTGGACCAACTGCAGGAAAACGAACTCACCGGAGCCTATTTCGCGCCGGAAGCCCAAAGCTGGATTTGGTATAACGATACTTTATCCACCCAAACCGTTACCCTGCAAACCTTATTGGATATCCGCCCGGAGGCAGAACAAATCGCCCCCATGGTGCGCTGGCTGTTGTTTAACCGCCAGGCTAATGAGTGGGGGTCCCCGCGCGCGGCATCCCAAGCGGTATTTACGCTGCTGAACTATCTATCCAAAAAAGGCTTAATGAATCAAGAAACCAACTACAGCGTAAAATGGGGTTCCGTAGAGGAAAACCTATCCTTTAAACCGTTTGACTGGACGGAAGACCCGCGTTACGTGCGCCGCGGGGATATAGACCCCTCTTTCTACAAGGCAGACATTGCCAAACAAGGAGGAGCGGAGGATTTTGCCTCTTTATCCGTGGTATACACTACGGCAAAAGCAAAACAGTCTCCCAAAGGGGTCATAAATGTAACGAGGGAATATTTCTTAAAATACACGCAGGACGGCGTAGCCAAACTGCGCCGTCTGGAAGATTTAACCCCCGTTAAACCCGCAGACGAGGTGGAAGTACACCTGACCGTAACCACGGACAGCGCTTTTGAGTACGTCCTCTTGTCTGACCCCAAACCCACCGGGTTTGAAAACGATGCCCTGCTTTCCGGCTGGACGGCCAACCCGCTTATTATGTATCAAGAGTATAAAGACGCGGCCACCAATTTCTACATTAATTGGCTGCCTGCGGGTACGGTGGAGTTTACCTACACCCTGCGCCCCACATCGGCCGGGGAATACCGCGTACCGGCGGCTAAAATACAGTCTATGTATGCGCCGCAGTTTGGGGCAAACAGCCGCTCGGAACTGTTACGGGTAGATTAAAAATTATGTTTCTTCAAAACCCCGCTTTTACAGCGGGGTTTTTTATGGACGCCTCTCTTGAAATAGCTTCAGAATATACTATAATAGAGGAAACTGTTTAAGGAGTTTTCATGTCATCCGTTTTGGAACTTTTCTCCCCGGCGGACGGTTCCATCTTTCCGCTGGAACAAGTGCCGGACCCCGTATTCAGCCAGCATATGCTGGGCAACGGTTTCGCCATAGACCCCGCTAAAGGGGAAGTTTTTGCCCCCTGCGGCGGTATTATCACCAACATTAACCCCAACAAACACGCTTTGGTCATTACCCAAAATGGTTTTGAGTTATTAGTCCATATCGGGGTGGAAACGGTTTCTTTAAAAGGAAAAGGTTTTACCCTTTTGGTAAAACAAGGGCAAGAAGTAAGCCCAGGCCAACCGTTGTTAACCTTTGATTTGGATTTTCTAAAAAAATCGGCCCCTTGCGCTTGGATTATCTGCGCCGTTACCGCGCCGCAGGATGCTCCGGTAGCGGTATTAGCTTCCGGGCGGGCGCAAAAAGGACAAAAAATAGCCTCCGCCGGCGAGACGCAGCCGCAGCACTCGCCGCAAAACGCACAAGACGACGCGCCGGTTTTTCTTAGTGAAAAAATTTGCATCGTAAACCCCAACGGCCTGCACGCGCGCCCGGCGGCCGTGCTTGCCAAACTGGCCGCCCAGTTTGATTTTTCCCTTTACCTTGTAAAAGGAAATGAAAAAGCCAACGCCAAAAGCATTATGGAAATCATGGGCCTGGCTTTAGAGCCGGGAGAAACCATCCTACTGCAGGCCCATACTCCCGATGAAAGCCGCGCCCGCCACGCGCTGGAAAAACTAACCACCGCTTTAAAAGAAGGCTTGGGGGAAAATGAAACCAAAATAAACCAAGCCGCCAGCCAACCCGCCTCGGTGGATTTTTCCGTTCCTGTTACCTTAAAAGCGCTGTGTGCCTGCGCGGGGCTGGCGCACGGAACGGCTTGGAAGTTTACCGCCGGGGAAATACCCTTTGAAGAAACGGCAAACAATATCCCGCAGCAAGAAGAAATTTTTCAAACCACTTTAGCCGCGCTGGAAAAAGAATTACAAGAGGAGGCAGCTAGGTCCCCCAGCAACGCCGCCAAAGAGATTTTATCCGCCCACTTGTTTTTATTAAAAGACCCTTTTTTGCTGGCCCGTTCCAAAGAAGTCATCTCCCAGGGGAAAACCGCCTCTTTCGCTTTTAACGAAGCCATACGCGCCAGCATTGATTTGCTGAAAAAAACCCAAAACCGCTTTTTAATGGAACGCATCGCCGATTTAAAAGACCTGCGCAAACGCGTTTTGTTAAAAATAAGCGGCAAAGAAGAAACCCCCCCCGCTTTTCCGGACGGGTGCATTGTGTTTGCGGAGGATTTGCTCCCGTCTGATTTAAGTTTTTTTGACGCCCATGTTCGCGGCGTGGTGCTGGCGCAAGGCTCTCCCACGGCGCACAGCGCCATTATGCTGCGCAATATGGGCATACCCACGTTGGTGGCCGCCGGGGACGCCGTTTTAAACGTTCCCTCCGGCAGTAAAACCTATCTTGACGCGGCTGAAGGCCTTTTGTTTATAAATCCTTCCGCCCAAGATGAAGAACGTCTAAATGCTAAATTTACGGAAAGCGCGCGCAAAGAGGCCGAACTGAAAGCCTCCGGCCAAGGCCCTGCCCTCACTAAAAACGGACTGCGTATTTTGGTGGGCGGCAACGTCAGCAATGAAAAAGAAGCCCTTTACGCTTACCAAAACGGCGCGGATACCCTGGGGCTGGTACGCACGGAATTTTTATTTTTACAAGGCACAACAACTCCCCCATCGGAAGAAACCCAACTGGCCTGTTACCAGCAAATTGTCAACGCCATGCACGGGCGCCCCGTCACCCTGCGCACGCTGGATATTGGTGGGGACAAACCGGTGGAATTTGTCCGCCTGCCCAAAGAGCAAAACCCCGTACTGGGGCTGCGCGGGGTACGCACCTATGAGCTTAACGAGTCCCTTTTCCGCGCGCAAATACGCGCCATGCTGCGGGTAAAACCGGCGGGTGTGGTGCGCATTATGCTGCCCATGATTTCTTTTATAGAAGAAGCCGCCCTTATGCGCCGTTTAATTAAAGAAGAACAACAAAACCTGGGCATAGAGGCCCCATTAGAAATAGGGATTATGGTGGAAGTTCCCTCCGCCGCTTTACTGGCCGAACAATTTGCCGAAGAAGTGGATTTCTTTTCCATCGGCACGAACGACTTAACCCAATATACCTTGGCGATAGACCGGGGACACCCCTCTTTAGCCGCCCGGGCGGACCATTTAAACCCGGCCATACTGCATTTAATCGCCGCCACGGGCCGCGCGGGCAAAAAGCACCACAAGCCCGTAGCCGTTTGCGGCGCCATGGCGGGAGACAGCCAAGCCGTTCCCCTGCTTGTGGGGCTAGGCGTAACCGAACTGGCCGTATCGGCCCAGGCGGTGGGAAAAATAAAATCCATCGTGCGCGCGCTGGACGAAGAATTCTGCGCGCAAGCGGCCCAGCAGGCCCTGTCTTTAAAAAACGCAAAACAAGTGCGTGCATTTGTACATAAAACTTTTCACATTTAGGAGAGAAAACAACTATGACCGCCATCAAACGCTTTTTAGCTCCCGCCGGGCGCGGCCTGGTACAATTGGGCAAAGCCCTTATGCTTCCTATCGCCGTACTGCCGGTGGCGGGGCTTTTGCTTCGCTTGGGACAGCCGGATTTGCTGGATATCGCTTTCCTGGCCGCCGCCGGGAACGCCGTCTTCAGCAATTTACCCGTTATTTTCGCGTTGGGCGTAGCCATCGGCTTTGCGCATGAAAACCACGGCGCCGCCGCCTTGGCCGCTTATGTGGGCTATGTGATACAAACCTCCGCCTTAAAAGTGCTGGATCCTTCCTGCGACATGGGCGTGCTGGGCGGTATTATTGCCGGCGTTACCGCCGGCCTGCTGTATAACAAATACAGAAATGTACAGCTTCCTTCTTATTTGGCTTTTTTTGGAGGGAAACGTTTTGTGCCTATCATTACCGGGGGGGCTTGTTTGTTAATCGCCTGCGCGGCTTATTTTATTTGGCCGCCTATCGGTAAAGCCATTTCCGCCTTTGGGGATTGGACGATACAGTCCGGCAATATCGGCCTGTTCTTTTACGGCACGGCCAACCGCTTGCTTATCCCGCTGGGTCTGCATCACATTATTAACAATTTGGTATGGTTTCAATTTGGGGAATTTACCGCTCTGCAAAACGGAGTGCAAAGCGTGGTGCAGGGGGATTTGACCCGCTTCTTTGCGGGAGACCCTGCCGCCGGGGCGTTTATGGCGGGGTTCTTTCCCATTATGATGTTTGGCCTGCCCGCCGCGTGCCTGGCTATGATACGCACGGCGGACACCGCACGCAAAAAAGCCATTGCCGGGTTGCTGCTGTCCATGGCGCTGACTTCTTTTTTAACCGGCATTACGGAACCGATAGAATTTTCTTTCATGTTTTTGGCTTTCCCGTTATACGTTTTGCACGCGGTGCTGACGGGAGCCTCTTTAGTAATCATGAACATGTTAAACGTAAAACTGGGTTTTACGTTTTCCGCCGGCCTGTTTGATTATATTTTAGGATACGGGCTGGGCACCAACGGCTGGTATTTGCTGCCGGTAGGCCTGGCTTACGGCGTGGTATATTATCTGCTTTTTGTGTGGGCCATACGCAAATGGGATTTAAAAACCCCCGGACGGGAAGATACTCCCCCCGCCGCTGACGCTCCCTCAAACGCCCAACCGGAAACCCCAAACAACGCCCCTTTGCCGCAAAACAGCCGGGCGGCGAAATACGTGGCCGCCTTAGGCGGGAAAGACAATTTAAAAACCATAGACGCCTGCGCCACCCGCCTGCGCCTGGAACTGGCGGACCCTTCCCAAGCAAATGAATCCGCTTTAAAACAATTAGGCGCGCGCGGCGTAGTAAAAGCCGCCGGGGGAAGCGTGCAGGTCGTCATCGGCCCGGAGGCGGACTTGCTGGCCGATGAAATAAGACAATACGTCAAAAGAGGTTAACTATGAAACTGGCTCTTGCAAACATCAACTTGGGTTTATGGGCCGCCGCTTACATAAAACAAACGGCCGAAAGTTTTTTATCCGCACACCCGCAAGAGCCGTTTACCCTAGGGCTTCCCACCGGAGGCACCGTAACGGATATGTACGCCAATTTGCGTTTGTTTTACCAAACGGGCGCGCTGGATTTTTCCCCTTTCGTTACGTTTAATATGGATGAATACGCCAACCTGCTTCCGGCCCACCCGCAAAGCTACCACAGCTATATGCAAAGGCATTTATTTTCCGGCGTCAACATCGCCCCGCAAAACCGCCATATTTTAGACGGCATGGCCACAGACCCGCAAGCCGAATGCGCCGCCTATGAAGCGGCTATCCGCCAAGCGGGCGGTATCCAGCTTTTTGTAGGGGGCGTGGGCAGAAACGGACATTTGGCCTTTAACGAACCGGGCTCCCCCTTTACCTCCCGCACCCGCAAAGTGGAATTAACCCAAGACACCCGGGAAGCCAACGCCCGCTTTTTTGGACACCGTTTAGACAAAGTGCCCACCCATGCGCTTACCATTGGGCTGGGAACCCTGTTGGACGCGCAGGAAATACTGATTTTAGCCGTAGGCAAACAAAAAGCGCAGGCTGTAAGCACCTTTACCCAAAGCGAACCGACCGTTTCCTGCCCGCTTACAGCTTTAAAACTGCACCCCAACGCCATGTTGCTGATGGACGCGCAAGCGGCTTCTTTACTGCCCAAAGACCTGAAAAAATATTTTGATGATCTGCAAACCAAAAACCCCGAGGCCGCCATCTACTGCCTGGAACTGTAAAATGAACAAACTTTTTATACTCAATGTGTCCGCCGTGACGGACAGTGAAATAAAACCCCAGCATACTTTGGTGGTGGAAAACGGGTATATATCCGCCCTGCTGCCTAACAGCCAGGTGGAAGAACTCCCGGCGGACGCCCAAATACTGGACGCCTGCGGCGCTTACGCCGCCCCCGCTTTTATAGACACACACATACACGGATACGCCGGTTTCGGGCCGGAAACCGCCCGGGAAGAAGATTTGCTTGAAATGTCTTTGGCGTTAGGGACCTGCGGCGTGGGCGCTTTTTGCCCCACGCTGTATTGCGGTACGCCCGAGCAAATGCTGCGTATATTATCCGCCACGGCAGGCGCGTTTGGAAAAGAAAAAGGGGCAAAACTCATCGGCTTTCACCTGGAGGGGCCTTTTATCTCCCCCGCCAAACCGGGCGTTATGAAACCCCAGGATATTCTCCCCCCGCGCCCGGACTTGTTGCCTAAATTGTACGAAGCGGCCCAGGGGCATATTGCCAATATCACCTTAGCGCCGGAACTGCCCGGGCTGGAACCCATTATCTCTTTTTGCAAAGAACACCATATTCTTATGCAGGCGGGGCATACCAACGCCACGTATGAGGAATTTTTACAAGGCGCGCGCCAAGGCGTTACCCACACCACCCACTTGTTTAACGCCATGAGTCCGTTTACCCATAGGGCCCCGGGCGCGGCGGGAGCGGTGCTTATGCACCCGGAAATATCCTGCGAAATCATTGCGGACGGCGTACACGTACACCCGGACATAGTGGGCTTTTTGGGCCGCGTGAAACCGCCCCAAAACATCGCTTTGGTAACCGACGCGTTAAAACCCACCGGCCGACCCCAAGGGCCCTTTACCGCCAACGGGGAAGAAGTGGTGCTGGAAGGCGGCGTATGGCGGCGCAAAACGGATAAAGTGATAGCGGGTTCTGCCTTAACCATGCTAAAAGGAGTGGAAAACTTAACCCGTTTTGGCTTTAGCCTGCCGCAGGCGGTTGCCTGCGCTGGGGCCGTGCCGGCGCGTTTGCTGGGCTTGGCGGGCAGAGGCTCCTTAGCCCCCGGCCAAACGGCTGACGTGGTGCTTTTTGACAAGCAGTTTAACCTGTTTAAAACCATACTAACCGGCCGCCTGTTTGACCCGGCGCCCCATCATTAATACACCTATCAAAAAGTTTATGACATCTACAAAAAACCCCGGCCTAGTAAAGCCGGGGGTTTTATTTAAATACGGATACTATTTAACGTTTCAGCTTGGCGCAAAGTTCCGCCAAGCCGGAGGAAATATCTTCTTTCTGCACCACCACATCCGGCGGAACGGTTAGGTTTACGGGGGCAAAGTTCCAAATTGCTTTTATGCCCGCGTTAACCAAGGTATCCGTTATGCCCTGCGCGGCGGAAGCGGGCACGGTAAGTATGGCTATTTTTAAGTTTAATTTTTCTATCACCGTAGCCAGCTGGGCCGTATGATAAACGTGTACGCCGTTTACCTCGGCGGAAACTTTTTCCGGGTGGGTGTCAAAGGCGGCCACAATTTCCAGCCCGTGGTTTTTAAATCCCTGAAAGCCAAGCAGGGCGGACCCCAAATGCCCCACCCCCACCATAAAGGCTTTGTTTAAATTGTCCCAGCCTAAAAACTTTTCTATGGCGGCTATGGTTCCGGCCACTTTAAAACCGGCGCGCAATTTGCTGGGGGCCCCCACAGCCTGCAAATCTTTCTTAATTACAATAGGCAAAAGCTGTGTTTCCTGCGCCAACGCGGTGGAAGACACCAACTCCCTCCCGTACCCGTGCAAATTATAAAAAATACGCAAATACTGGGGCAAACGGCGGATAGTTTGTACGCTGATTTCTTTTTTATGATGAAAAAAGCCCATATTTCCTCTGAGAAAAAACATTTTTTGTGGATATTACAATATCTATAATATATTTTTTAAGGCTTAATTTGTCAAGTTCTTAAAAATATATTGTATATACAATATTGACAATATTTATAGCAATATATAAAATATAGATATAAAAATATCCAGTAAAGTATAAAACAGGATATTTTCACAAGGAGAAACCAAATTATGGCGGAAAAGAAACAAACCGCGCCGGCCCAAGCCACAGCCGAAGAATTGTCCATGCTGGACAAAATCGTAGACAAAGTGAAAGCGGCCCAGCGCATTTACGCAACTTACACGCAAGAACAAGTAGATAAAATTTTCCGGGCCGCGGCCATCGCCGCCGCGCAGCACCGCATTCCGTTATCTAAAATGGCCGTGGAAGAAACCGGCATGGGGGTAATGGAAGATAAAGTGATTAAAAACCAATTTGCCTCTGAATACATTTACAACCAATATAAAGACACCAAAACCTGCGGGGTACTGTCTGACGATGACGCTTTTGGCTACCGCCAAGTGGCCGAACCTATCGGCGTAATAGCGGGCGTAATCCCTACCACCAACCCCACTTCCACCGCCATTTTTAAAAGCTTATTGGCGCTTAAAACCCGCAACGGGATTGTATTTTCCCCCCATCCGCGGGCCAAAAAATGCACCATTGAAGCCGCCCGCCTGGTGTTGGAAGCGGCCGTAGCGGCCGGCGCGCCGGAAGGCATTATCGGCTGGATAGAAAACCCCACCATGGCGCTTTCTAACGCGCTAATGCACCACCCGCACATCAATTTAATTTTGGCTACCGGCGGCCCGGGCATGGTAAAAGCGGCCTACTCTTCCGGTAAGCCGGCTATCGGCGTAGGGGCGGGCAACACCCCGGCCGTTATTGATGCCACCGCCAATATTAAAATGGCCGTCAGCTCCATTATCATGAGCAAAACCTTTGACAACGGCATGATTTGCGCCAGTGAACAATCCGTAGTGGTGGAAGATGCCGTATACGATGAAGTAAAACAGGAATTTATCGCCCGCGGATGCCATTTTGTAACCGGTAAAGACCGCAAAAAATTGGCTGAAACCATTGTGGTCAACGGGAAATTAAACTCCGCCATTGTGGGCCAAAGCGCGGAAAAAATCGCCCAAATGGCCGGGATTAAAGTACCCGCCGGAACCAAAATTTTAATTGCGGAAGCCGCCGCCGTAAATGACGAAGAAGTCTTCGCCCGGGAAAAACTTTCCCCCGTGCTGGGCTTTTACCGCGCCAAAGATTTTAAACACGCCGTAGACTTGGCACGGGATTTAATCCTGTACGGAGGCGCCGGACACACCTCCGTCTTGTATACGGATGAAGCCAATGAAGAGCATATTGATATGTTTAAAGATATGCCCACCGCCCGCACGCTTATTAACATTCCTTCTTCCCAGGGCGCTATTGGGGACGTGTATAACTTTAAATTGGCCCCCTCCCTTACCTTGGGCTGCGGCTCTTGGGGTGGGAACTCTGTCAGCGAAAACATTGGAGTAAAACACCTTATGAACGTAAAATCCGTGGCGGAACGCCGCGAAAATATGTACTGGTATAAAGTACCTTCCAAAATTTATTTTAAACGCGGCGCACTCTCCCAAGCTATGGCGGAATTAAAAGACAAACAGCGCGCCTACATCATTACCGATAAAACCATGGAACAGCTGGGCCATGTGCGCGCCGTGGCGGACGTTTTGGAAAGCCAGAACATCAAATTCCGCGTGTTTTCCAACGTATTGCCGGACCCGAACATCACCAACGTGGAAGAAGCGTTGGCTATTGCCAATTCCTGGCAGCCGGATTTAATCATCGCCCTAGGCGGCGGCAGCGCCATTGACGAAGGCAAAATGGTGTGGTTAATGTATGAAAACCCGGACACCAGCTTTGAAGACATCGCCATGCGCTTTATGGATATCCGCAAACGCATTTACGCGGCCCCGCCGCTTGGCAAGAAAGCTACTATGGTGGCTATCCCCACCACCTCCGGTACCGGTTCTGAAGTGACCCCGTTCACCATCATCACCGATGAAAAAACCGGCACCAAATACGCCATTACGGATTATGCCTTAACCCCGGATATGGCCATTATTGACCCGGAATTTGTGCTGGGTATGCCTAAAAGCTTGACGGCTTTCTCCGGCTTGGACGTACTCACCCACGCCATTGAAGCCTACACCTCCGTATACGCCACCAACTTTACGGACGGCCAAGCCTTAGAAGCCATGCGCTTAGTGTTTAAATATTTGGAAAAATCCTACACCTTAGGCGCCAAAGACATCAACGCGCGTGAGAAAATGCACTACGCCGCCACCATTGCCGGTATGGCGTTTGCCAACGCCTTCTTGGGGCTTTCCCACTCCATGGCGCACAAACTGGGGGCCATGTACCACGTTCCGCACGGGTTGGCCAACGCGCTGCTGCTCTCTTACGTAATTGAGTTCAACGCCACGGATAAACCCACCAAACAGGGCTTGTTCCCGCAGTATAAATACCCGTTTGTAAAGGGACGCTACGGCAAGATTGTGGACTTTTTGCTCCCCCACAACAACTTGGGTGATGACAAAGACGCCAAAGTGCAAAAACTGATTGATATGGTGGAAGATTTGAAACACAAACTCAATATCCCCCGCTCTATCAAAGAATACGGCATACCGGAAAAGGAATTCTTGGATAACTTGGATAAACTTTCCGAACTGGCCTTTGACGACCAGTGCACCGGCGGAAACGCCCGCTATCCGTTAATCAGCGAAATTAAAGAACTGTACTTAAAAGCTTACTACGGCGAACCCGTAAAACACAAAGCCAAATAAGTATCAATAAACAAATATTAGCCGCAACGGAATTTGATATCTGCTGCGGCTTTTTATTTTGTTAAAATTCCGGCAAAGATCATTTTATAAATATATCCAAAGGCCTTGTCGGCCTTCCGTCTATTTTGTATCACTAAAAGAAATAACACGTATATAAAACCGCTTTATGTTTCATACCCCCACCAAAAGCCAAACATATTTTATTTTCTAACGGAGCGGAGGCCTTACAAACTTTATTATCTTCTCCAACAAACAAGTATTTATATTAACTAATCCCCAATATTTTTATTCTAAAGAGCGTGACCAATGAAAGTCAAACAAAAGCACAAATTGATATAATAAGAATATGGGACTGGAAGAACTGGAACAAAAAGATTATTTTTCTATAGGAGATGTAAAACGCATTACTGGTGTGCCGGAATACTCCGTGCGCTACTGGGAAGCGGAATTTGGCCTTATTAAACCCATACGCAAAGAAAGCGGCCACCGCCGATATACCAAAGAAGACGTTTACACTATCCTAAAAATAAAAGACTTAATCTACAAACATAAACTTACCTTAGAAGGGGCAAAAAAGCAATTAGGCAAATATCAGTTGCCAAATATATCAAATAAAGCCCCGCAGCCTCATACAGATATTAAGTTTCTGACGGAAATTAAAGAAACGCTGGAAGATTTAATAAAAGAATGATAAAATATAAAGGTGGTTGAAAGAAACCACCTTTATTTCGGGGAGTGGCTCAGAGGTAGAGCGCTCGCTTGGGGTGCGAGAGATCGCGGGTTCGAGTCCCGCCTTCCCGACCATTTAAAATTATTATACGGGGCGTAGCGCAGATGGTAGCGCGCACGGTTCGGGACCGTGAGGTCGTGGGTTCGAATCCCGCCGCCCCGACCATTTAGAAAGGCACTTCTTACGAAGTGTCTTTTTTGTTACCCTTATGGCCCGGCTCCCGTCGGAAATTCCCCACCATTTTTATACATTCCCGTCCCAGAGAGCTTTTAGAGATACAACAAAAAGGACCTTTTCCGGGCTTTTTCTCTAACGGGGGAATAGCCCTCATCGCCTTCTCAACTATTCAAAAAAATTATTCAGAATCCTATTATTATTTTATATTTGTCTATATCATACCAACTCATTTTTTCTATTGCCTACTTCATCCCTTACCTTTATAAAAACTTGACTTTTATAACTATTTTATACTATAATATATTTATAGATATTTCCTGCCGTACAATCCTTTTTAGTTTTTCTTTACAGCATAGCCCGCTTTCAGGCGGGCCGTTTGGCGCCGTCCCTTCTTCTGCCCAAGGGGCTTTCTGTTACCTCTGTATCTGCGCCTTCCGTTTTGACGTATTATCTCACCTCAGGACTAATTATATGCCAAATCAAAACAAAACCCTTCATCCGCTGCGCCAAAATATATCGGAAAGACGTCTTCAAGAAATAGAATATTTAGAACGCCAGCAAGCCCTTCAAGACAGTTTTTCCACCCGTATGTACGGCAAAAAAGATTATTCTAAAGAACGGGAAAAGATTCAACAAGAACTGGGGGGCAGTTCTTCCCCCCAAAAACTCCAAGTAGGAGAAAAGCCTTCTGAACAAGATTTACAAGCAGGCAGGCATTCCCAACTGCCCGGCACCCGGTCCCCCGCAAAGCGGTTCTGGGATATTGCCGACGAACAGACCGCTAAGGAAAACTACCCCAAAACGCCTATTGCCGTTGGTAAAGAAATCAGCCGGTATAAACGTGAAAATCCCGATGAGTATGCTTCCTATTTGAAAAAATGGCAAGACGACCAAAAAAGCTGGCAGGAAATAGACCAGGATATTCAAGACGGTAAGCTATCCAAACAAGATATTTCTCCCGCCCAATGGGATACCATTTTAAATAAAAGCCAAAAAGAATTAGACGACAAACAAGACCCTCAAAAGAACCCAGAGCAAAAACCTTACTGCAACATCTATGCCCGCAACAGACTTCTTCAGCAAGGTATCTATATGGAACCCGACAAAAACGCAAACCAAATGATTGAAGATATGGATAAAAAAGGTTCCGGCTGGGAAAAACTGCCTAAAAAAGTAGATGCGCTGGGCCATTCTACCGGTAAATTAGACCACCAAGAAGCCCAACGCCGCGCCGAAGCCGGCGGCACGGTGGTGGCCACTTATCACAATCCCAATAATGCCGAACATGGGCATATCGTACTGCTAAACCCCAAAGCAGGGATGAAGCGCTCCGGCAAATGGGGAGGAGAAGTACCTTCGGTAGATGGATATAATACAGACACTAAACAAATAACCGAAGGAGGCTCTTTAAGTGAACAGTTTAGCACGCCGCGGGAACCCCATATGGATTACTATGAATACACGGGCCCTAAAAAAGAAAAGGAAAAAGAATAAATGTATAATAAAAAGATGAAACATTTATTTGCGTTATTTTTGCTTAGTATATGTTGGGTAAGTGGGCAGGCCGATCCCCTGCCCACCAATCAGGAGGATACCCCCAAAGACACAGAAGCTGTCGTTTATTCCCGCTTCCGAATGTTTAATATGCCTAAACCAGATGAGAACGGGGCCTATGTATTAGGAGAATTTACCTATAACAATGAATGGACGGATTACTTTATAAGAGAAAATAATTTATATTTTAATTGGTCCGGGACTCTTTATTTTCATCTTATCCCGGCAGCCCCCCTGCCTATCTTGGAAAGTTTTCAATTGTGGCAAGATAATTACAAAGAATTTGAGAAACAATTTTTAGCAGAATTTGCCGTCCCGCATTTAGACGGAAAGAATTTTTCGCTTCCGTGCGGGGAAAATTCCTCGGTAGAATTTATAGAGCAAATCAAAAAGGGCGCCCCCGGAGAAGAAAATGACGTATTTTACAAAATCATCTGGCATAAGGACGGGAAACAACATACGTTTGCCCGCGAAGAATGCCCCGTCCCGGTGATAGATTTTCCACCCGGCCAATTTGCTTATTGCGACGAAAATATACTCTATTATGACGGCTTTGACGATTTCCCCTGGCCGGGAAGAAATAAAGCCCGGCGCGGCATCTTCTTTTGTGATTTACAAAACCACACCCGCGGGGCTTATGCCGCCACCCCGTACGAGACAAAAGAGAAATCCGCCCTCTATCCCTATAACCCCATTGGAATACCGGGTACAAATTGGATTTTTTATTTGCAGGATTCCGAAGGCTCCCCCCGCAAAAGCCAGCTTGTGGTGCGCCCCAAACTAACGCCGACACAAACGGAAAAAGCCGTCAAAGAATACCAAACTTTTATTCAAAAAAATACTAAAAAATGAAGAAATTATTGTTCATTCTGCTCATTTGCCTTTTCTGCATGTCCGCCCGTGCCAACGACACTTCTGGCACTGTGTTGCCCACGGGAGGAGTAGTGTTTGAAAAACAAGACGGCATTAAAATGAAAACCGAGGCACTCTATATTCGCCCCGGGCAGATAGAAGTAAATTATCTGTTTGAAAACACCACGGACAAAGATATTACTACCCAAGTTTTCTTCCCCCTGCCCCAAATGCCAGCCGTAGAGACTTTCCCGCAAGGCGACCTTGCCCATGATTATGAGTTTAAATTATGGGTCAATGACAAGCCTGTAAAATATGAAAAAAATTGGACTATTCTAAGCGGTGAAACAGACATTACAGCCCTTGTCCCCGTCCTCTTTTATACAGAGGAAGAAATCATCTCTGAAGCGGAATTAGCCCGCCGGGTTGAAATGTTGCAGCCGAAAGAACGACAGCCTTTTATTGATAAAAACATCTTAAAATACGGTTGGATTCTAGACCCAGTCAGAGGAGAAGTGCAAGCCTGGGAAATGACAGACGCGTGGCAGAAACAACTTTCTTACTCTTGGCAGCAAACATTCCCGGCAGGAAAAACCGTTTCTGTCCGGCATACGTATGTTCCCACGGCAATGACTACAAATGTAGGTACGCCTTTTTCTAAGTGTATAGATGAAGATAGCCAAAAATATCAGGATTTCGTATTTATACCGAAAAAAGAACGCACCTATTCCTGGCAGCACTTAGACGCCCAAGATTATGTGGAATACATTCTCACTACCGCCAACAACTGGCAAGGCTCCATAGAAAATTTTAACCTGCTAGTGGAAAGCCCGCTTAAAAGCGTGGGCTGCTTTGACGGCGAGGCCTTTTACGGCGGCCCATATTTTGCCGTCAACCGCCAAAAATATACGCCTGAATGGGATATATCCGTGGATTTTATAGCAAAAGGGAGTATTGCCCGCCCATACCGCCCCAGAAGCGAACCCGTTCTCTACCGTGTAGACGGACCCGCCAACGTGCGCAAGGAACCCAACGGAGAAGTGGTCGGAGAAATGAAAAACGATACCTATGTTTGGGTCTGGCCCGGGGAAAAACAAGGCAACTGGTATCCCGTTTTGCAAAATAATTTACAGGGATATACGCACAAACAAAATTTAATAAAAGTATTTTAATCCCTGTTTTTCCCTGTTCCAGGGGATAGGGAATGTATATGCAAAGGCAAATCCTCCGTATAAAATAAGCGGGGCACTCACTTTCCCGCCCACATACAAAGGGCAAATTTTACGGTTTTTCCCTGTATTTTGCCTGATAAACAGGGATTTGACTTTCCCCCTCTTACCGCCTTTGGCAGTCCGCACGCCGTATCCGTCCATTTAAAAAGACACCTGTTACAAGGTGTCTTTTTTGTTCCATCCTCCAAAATGATCCTCAGTGTTTTGTGAATACTAGTTCCTATCTGCACACAGAGCACTTTTTTGTAAATCAAAGACCTCAAAAATTTCCCCTTTTTCTCTGCTTGTTGAAAATGCAGAATCGCGATTGTACCATCTATAGCTTCTTACTTCTGCTTTCTGTTAAACTTGACACAGTCTTCATTTTTTTGTATAATTAATTTATATTATATTTTCCGCTACTATTTCCACTCGCAATAACAACACCACAATACACCCCCTAAACATAGCCCTGCGCTTTTGTATTATCAAATCTTCCCCCCCTTTGCACTATACTAAAAATACAGGGAGAAAATATGGATAAAACTCACAATCCTCAAGATGATGTATTCCTCATCATAAACGGCAAACCAAAACGGGTTGTTCCCTATGATTTATCGGAAAGGGAAACAAAACAAGAAATCAAATCCATCACCTTTGACGGCAACTATTTAACCACAATCGCCCAAGACAAAAACGGAGTCAAAATAACGCAAAGATTACCCGCTGTTTCCGGCAAACCACAAAACGGTTTTTTTGACTACTCACCTCAACGCCAACAAGAAAAAGACCAAGGGCCTGTTCCCGAAGGGGAATATATTATCAGTCCGCAAAAAATTGACAGACCTACCCCACTAGACAAGATAATAGGAGTGGTGGGGTCGGGTTGGCTCTTTGGGAAAAAGTTTGGTGCATACCCCGGAGGAGAATTTGCATGGGGAAATTATCGGACAAATATAAACCAAACCCCAAAACAAAAGGAAGAAAGCGGAAGAAGCGGTTTTTTTATTCATGGCGGAACAACCCCTGGCAGCAAGGGATGTATTGACCTGCCAGACAAGGATGTGGAGTTTTGTAATTTTATAGAAAAATATCGGGGAAAAAACCAGAAAGCCGCTCCTCTTATCGTAAAATATAAAAAGTAAATGGTATAATAAAGGCTCTAACGGAGCCTTTATTATGTGCAAAATCATCCGCTTCGCCTTGTTTTATCTGGTGGCTCTAGGCACATTGTACTTGGCCGCCAACGGTACGTCTGATATGATTACCCAATATCATACGCCTGATGAAACTTGGCGTTGGTGGACGGCTGTTGTACTGTACGATTTGAGCGCTATTGCTTATGTTGGGTATGCACTATGGCTTTGTCATGGGAAAAAGCAGACTTGGCGGGCTCTGGGTTGTTGGACGACGATGTTCGCAGGGATAATGCCACTAATTGGATGCCTTGCCATGTGGATTTTTCCGGACGGGAAAACAGATGATGTTTCTTTGTACTTGTGGACTTATTTGCCGCTCTCGCTTGGGTGTGGATTTTGTTGGTGGTTATTGCATAAAGAAAAACCTTTGCTAAGCAAGTGGGGCATTTATCTGGCATTGGAATTTATCGTGGCAACCCTGTGGTGGCTTTGGCTCGCAGGAACACTTAATTAGAGCAAATAGGCCAAAAAAATTAGTTATATTCTCCTATTACCAACAAAAAAATAAACAAACTTTTATATTTACCCATTTTACTCCTCATATCCTGCGTCTTATATGCACAGGATACGGACATTACAGATACTAAAGAAGAGAAACGCCCTGGAGAAAACGCTTTTGTGATGAGCCAAATGGCCGTTTACTCACAGGGGCTAGCGCAGCCGGACGGAAGCTTGCTCGTTGCGGAAGATTTTACATATGCCTCGGAAGGAATTGCTTTCTATAACACGCCCGAAGGTGATTTGTATATAGAAAATGGCGGAAATTTAATTAAATTTTCCCCTGACAAGCCGGCTCTTGCTTTGGTGCAGGGCGTATGGAACGGATATCCCGACCAGTTTGCAGAAAACAAATTGGCACCTTATCAATATCAACCCAAAAAGACCCCCCCCGTTAACCTTTTATTGCAATAAAGAAAAAACCCAATATATTACCTTGACAGGCAGCCGTAAACCCGCTGACTGCGACGGCTGCGATTACGTAGCCCCTTATGATGCAGTATGGCATGATGATAAACTTAAAAAGACTAAAAAACTGAAGTTAGCCAAAGAAATCACACCCGAATATTTCGGCCCGCCGGAATATGTGTTCTGCCAGGGCGATGTGTTTTATTATGAAACGAATGATCCGCAAGACCCCGCAAAACCCGTCTGGTGCGAAGTCATCCGCGCCCACCATATTTCCACAGGGAAAGATGAAATTTTTATCTCCCTGCCTGCAGAAAAATGCGGAGCCAAATTAAGCGGCCCTATGGCGGTACCAGGTACGGATTACTTGCTGTACCAAATTTCCCATTACAAGAAATCCAATACCCAGCTATTCATGAAAAAAGGATTGAAATAGCTTTAAAGTACTATTTCTTCTGGCAGAAAAACAAAAAGGCACTTCATTAAAAGTGCCTTTTTTGTAAAAGGGAGCTTTTTTACCGCCAAATCCCAGGTACACCCCTATGATAAAAATTTCTCTACCCAGCCCTATGTAGTTATACGATTACTGTTTAGGGGAGATACGGTTCTGCTTAATAATGTGATATAAACCCTCATTAAACAAAACGGCATTTTTTGCCTGGGCAGGCCAATCAGCAAGAGGATTATTTTTCAATTCCTGTAAAGTAAAAGAAGTACCCCCCAGGGGGCTAAAAACATAAATATCTCCGTTCTCAGCATAAACAAATTTTTCGTCCGTCCGGTTGC
This sequence comes from Candidatus Avelusimicrobium aviculae, assembly GCF_949292495.1. Classification (NCBI taxonomy): domain Bacteria; kingdom Pseudomonadati; phylum Elusimicrobiota; class Elusimicrobia; order Elusimicrobiales; family Elusimicrobiaceae; genus Candidatus Avelusimicrobium; species Candidatus Avelusimicrobium aviculae. Next base: position 44,940 of record NZ_CASEZB010000016.1, on the reverse strand, counting down.
TGTCAAAAAGACTGCTCCCAGCCGAAGCAAACGAGATAGGCGCCCCTATCAAATCAAATACGGAGGGCAATACATCTTCCGGCGTAGCCACCACGCTGTCTTGATTTCCGGGCGGGAGCAACCCGGGAGCATACACTAATAGAAAAGAATCATAAGGCGTTTCTGTTTCTGCCAAAGGGGTTGCGCTGAAAATAGCGCGGTGATCTGGGAAAATAAAGAAAACCGTATCGGAAAACCAATCTTCTTTTTGGGCTTTTTCAAAAAATTCTTCCAAGGCCGCGTCTGCATAATTTAACCGGTTATAATATTGTTCATATTGGTTTTGAGGGTTTGGGAAAGGCATATGCTGCCGCGACAAAACCGCCGTATACGGGGAGTGGGTAGAAGAAGTATAAAATACGGCAAAAAAGGGCTTTGCAATTTGATGAAGCTGCTGGAAAAAGAAAGCGGCGGCGTCTTTATCAAATCCTTTATTAAAAGAGGGATAATCCGCTAATACGGGGATATCTTCCTTCCCATAAAATTTTTCAAAACCCAAGTACTTTGTCCAATTGGCGGCTTTTTCTGACAAACGATAATCACTCTGCAAAAATAAAGTATGCCAGCCGGCTTGCCGCAGCGTTTCCGCCCAGCGTGAAAAGTTATAACTTTCCAAACCTGTATTTAAATAAGGAAGGCCCGCCACATAAGGAATGGTAAAAAAAGCCGAAGTGACCCCCAATAAACTCCGTGAGCCGGAAGAATAAAAGTGGTCATAATATAAGGATTTTTCTTTAATACGGTGAAAAAAGGGAGTAATATCCGGCCGGGCATTTAAATATTTTTTATCCCAACTTTCCAACAAAATAATTACCGCATTTAATTTACGCTGCTGCTTGGGCCCCGTACGCCACAGCGGATACTGGCTGTCTAAAGGGGTGTCCTGCGGCAAAAGAACGCGCTGTTTCACAAAAGAAACCGCTTCTTCTTCCGGGAAAAACAACTCCCGCTTTTGATAATGGCGCAAACTACTCCAAGCAGAAAAAACCCCATTTAAGGCAATGTCCGTCATTTTAGGATTTAATAGCTGCTGGGCTGGCATAAAACTTAAGCTTCTGCCATGAAAAGACAGCTTCCCTTTAATTCCAAAAATAATGCTAAAACCTATCAAAAGAATAATTCCCAGTCTTATACTGCACGCTCTCCACTGATATAAGGGGGGCTGGTAATATTTATCAATGAGCTTATATAGGAAATACATCAAACAGCCAATTATCCCAATCAAAGGGATAGTAATATACCAATAAGTCAAAAAAGACATAGAAAGAATAAAAGGGATATGCGCCAACGCCGTAATGGGTTCCGTGCGCAGATGAGTAAAGAAAAGGCTAAAAAACAAAATGTCTCCAACGGTAAAAAAGAATAAAGCGCACAAAACAAACACAATAAAAGTGGCTACCGTTTTCAAGAACCATTTCCCCTTAATTGGGATGAAGAGCAATACAATCAACGGAAGCAAAAAGCAGGCAATGACATATGCATCGTAAGTAAAAGATACCCCAAACGCCCGCATGATTTCAACAGATGTCAATCCATCAAAATAAGAGCCAGACAGCCCAAAAACCATAATAAGCTTAGAAATCACCAGAAACAAGTACAGCCCCAACACGCTTCCAACGCCTATTCCGGCCGCCAGCAGAATAGATGAATCTTTCACAAAATTTGCGGGGTTCTTTTTCATTTTTCTTTTATAAATTCCTTTTCAAATTTTTGCTATTCATATACTTTGGTAGCCTCTATTCTATCAAATTCAAACAACTCAAACCCTTCCCCTCTATCAGAGCAGGGGTTCATTGTATTTTTCCTGATAAACAAGAAAAGAGCACCCACCTTCTAATAGAAATACCCATTCCACACTTCCAGTCCAATCAGTTAAAAGACCTTTCTAATGAAATGCCTTCTTGTGGGCTTTGCGCTTCATTCATCGCCGTAAAACCTGTCTGTTTTATTTTGGTTTTAGAGTATTTAGTGGGGCGGAAAAAGCCTTGTATGGGCGTTTCTCTAACAGGCAAGGATCTTCCGTTTATTATTCAGCCCGTCCGATTTGTTCCTTCTTTTCAAAATTTACGGCCCCGTTTGCCCAATTTATTATGCTTTCTACAAATTGCGGATAGCCCAAGGTTTGGGATAGAGATTGTTGGCCCGGTTTCCCAAGTTTTTTACAAAGCCAAGCGGATGCCCGTGATACGTCACTAGCACAAAGCCGCGCGGCGTGTTGCCGGGCAACTTAAGTGTTTCTCTGTGTAAATAGCGCAAAGCCTCTTCTAAGGAGAGCTCCGCCCGTGGAAATTCCGCCTCCTGCGCGGCCAGCGAAAGCGCCTGCGCCGCTGAGGGAATTTGTTCCCGCCCCTTAGCTTCTGGCTGAGGAATTCCGTCAGAAAGCACATGCAATAAGGGGTATTTTTTCACTTGTGCCCGCAAAGAGGACGGCAACGTGGAAAACGTATTCTCCCCCTCTCGTTTGCGAAGAATGGCCATAAAAAGCCCCTCGCTCCGGGTAGTGCCCGGAATAAAACGATATACAGGCTGCTGCCAATGCGCCAGCAAACTGCCCGTAATTTGCCAATCAGAAAAAACGGGCACAGACAAAATATCCGCCCCCAGTTCTTCGGCAATCCAACGGACGGTTTCCTCGTTTTCGTGCGTATTAAAGGTGCAGGTGCTGTAAATCAATAAGCCGCCGTCCTTTAAGCACGGCCAGATATCACTCAAAATTTGCCGCTGGCGCTGCGCGCAGAAATGCACATTTTGCGGGCTCCACTCGTTGACGGCATCAGGTTCCCGCCGGAAAAGACCCTCGCCCGAACACGGCGCATCCGTCAAAATAACGTCAAATAGTAGGTTTGTTTTGGCAAAATCTTTTGGCGCATTATGCGTAACCAATACATCCGGGTGCCCTTGTTTTAAGATGTTTTCCAATAGGATATTGGCGCGGCGGCGGTCAATCTCGTTGCTAACCAGCACAGAGCCCTGCGGCAAGGCGGCGCGCATAAGGGTGGATTTTCCCCCCGGCGCGGCGCACAAATCCAGCGCGCTGACGGGAGCAGTAACCACCTGCCGCAAGACATAATCCAAAAATAACGAAGCGGCCTCCTGCACATAATACACCCCCGCGTGAAAGAGCGGGTCAACCGTAAAACGCCGCCTCTCTTTAAGCCAAAAACCCTGCCGGCACCATGGCACCGGATCGGCGTTTGGGAAGGGGTTTTCCGCCGACTTCCACGGGTTTATCCGCACGCTTACGGGCGTTTCCTGCAAAAACGACTGAACAAAACGCTTCCAACGCGCGGCGCCAAATAATCGGGAAGTATAATCAGTAAATTCTTGAGGCAAATTCATAAGATACTTTATTGTACAATTATTTATACACAATTACCGATAAGCGCCGCCCGCCTTAGGAACAGCCCACCCATAAGGCCCCGTGAGCAGCTGCCCCAGTTGCTTATAGGAGATAGTGAGCGGATTTGCCCCTTCTTTGCAATATTATTAAGATCACGGGTTCTTCTATCTTTAGCGCGTTTAAAAAGGCACTTCTAATAAAGTGCCTTTTTTATTACTCTTGCGGTTAGATTCCTGCCGGAATAATTTTTAAATTTACAGCTTTTTCACCTCAACCAATCCCCACCTTTAATTGCTTGGAGCCATTGGGTTGCTATTTTACCAATATAATTTCTTCCAATGCGTCTATCCGGCAGTCTTTCCATAATTGCTGAGGTGGAAGCTGAGCGCTGGCCGTTATTTCGGGAGTACCTAACATTTCTTGCAAAGCCGGAACTAAATCCAAGTAGTGCCCTGCGCCCATTTCTATAAACACCACATCATATCGGTTAAGCGCAGCGGCGATATTCTCCAGCATAAACAGGCTGCGGGCATGCGAGGTGGCTTTTTCTAAACGGTAAAACGGGGTTTGGGTAACCCATTGTTCTGGATATACGTTCATTAAATCCTGAAATAATTTAATAAAATCAGTCCGGTTAAACTCCTGCTTATAATGTCCGCTGAAATACTTTTCCAGGCGCCGCGGCGTAAACAGCGTACCCCAAGCGGGGTGGTGGTCCCTCTTGGCATAGGAATGAACCGCTTGCCGGGCGGTAAAAGGTTCCTCGGTTTCCCGGGCCCGGTAATAGGCTTCCCGTATAATCCACAGCATTTGCCAATCTTCGTAGGAGAAACCTTGCGTTTGGGCAAACTGCCATTGTTGCTCCAAAGTAACGTCCGCCCGCACAAGCGGCACTTTGTGTTTGCCAGCCAGCGCCGCAGTATAGCCGTCTTCATAAGAAGAACACGGGCCAAATTCCTCCCCTGGTTCCCGTTCCGCTAATACGATTTGCGGGGTATAAACATCAAACGCATACTGTACGGCTGGAATAGAAACCGCGCCATGTTTAGCGGCCAACACCACCAGCGTCTTGTTTTCTTTTTGGTAAACCGCCAAATAGGGCGGATTTGGCATTTTTTCATACAACTCCGCGCGGCAGGAATTGCACTTTAAAACCAATTCCCTATCCGCCCTGAACGTTTGCGCGAAAGGGTGCACGCTTAAGAAAATAAAAGATAGAAACAAACAGCACTTTGCCATGTTAAAAAACCCCTTCAACAAGCTGCCAATATTTATTTTTTTAAGTATATATTATTTTTGCTAGACTATAAGCTATGAAAATAAAAATAGAACCCCTCTCCTGGCCAAAGGCATACACTGCCCTGGTCTTCTACATATGTATTTTGATTGCGGGCGTGCTGTGGTTAACATCCGGCAGTGACTCCGTTTTAAAAGGAATTTGGCAAAGCGTTTTGCAAGATACGCGCGAAGACAGTTTGTTTTACTTTATCTTATTAAATATTTTCCCTTGGGCCTTGCTGTTTATGGCGGCAACGTTTGTTTGGAATTTTTTCAAAAAACGCCGTGCATATGCCACCCAACCCCGCATAACCAGTCTCTCGTTTGAAGAAAAAGGTGTTGTACTGGGGCAAAACCTTTCCCGCCCCTCGGTTTTTTTGCCCTACGAACAGACGGACTTCTCCCTTACCGCCCTTATCACCATTACCTATAATAAATACCACCAGCCTATACGCAATATAAACGGGGTAAAGCTGTCTTTTTCCTCCCCGGACGGGGATTTTTGCGCCCAACATTATGAGGGCCTGCCTTTTATACGCCAAATGCTAAACGAAGGAAAGAAATTCCGCTCTTGCCTCGCCAAAGCCCGCCCAGCCGATGGGGGCTCCCCCTCCACCCAAGACGAGAAAGACTATATCCGCTTTTTAGAAGAACAACTTACAAACTACCTCTGTTACGGCCTTATGCTTACCGTATTTCCCAAAACCCGCAACGGGTTTTTATGGCTGGGCATTATAACCGCTTGTTTGGGGTTTTTGCTGGGGAACATGTTTTTGCTAATCATAAACTATTCCCCTTATCCGTTCTTGGTTTTGGTAATGACTGCAATATTTGCGGTTATACTTTTGGTCTGCTTTGCCTGTTTTAAAAAATACATTACAGAAGCTTACACCGCCAAAAAACTGGAAAAAGCAAAACAAAAATAATGGCTAAATTCCCCGCCCTCAACTATCCGTTTATAGTTACTGTCAAATTTCCCTATTCTTATTTTATTTTAGGGGTTAAGGTCCTGTTGTTTGCTTGGGTATACATGCTACTGATACTGTGGATAGCCTTCATCGGGGACACGCGCCCCCTTTCCTGGGCGCAGGTATGGGCGGAATTTAAAAAAAGCATGCTGCATCTGCCGGCGGGGGCTTTCTTTTATTACAGTCTCCCTTGGGTATTGGCCGGCATAATAGGGTTTAGCGTATTAGACTTTATCCGAAAACGCCAAAAACACCTCTCCGCGCGGCCCTTTAGCCAGCTGTCGTTTTACGAGCATGACCTCCTTTTAAAAACCCCTAATAACGCGGGGAACGTCGCCTGTTCCTACAAAGACACCCTTTTCACCCTAAATGTACAGCCAAAACTGCTCTCGCTCAAAAATATAACAATTCCTTTTATAAGAAAGGCTACCTTAATTTTTCAAACGCAAAATGAAACGTACACCATTGCCCATTATACCGGCTTTGCGGGGCTGCGCCGCCTGATATCCGCCGCTAAAAAATGCCGCTCCTGCGCAATACACACGCAGACTGAAGAAAACCCCTCCGCTAAAGACACGCTTTATGCCGCATTTTTAGAAAAACAATTAAATAATTACCGTAAATATGGCCTGATGCTGGAGTACATGCCTGACTGGAGAACAGACTTGCTTCTTAGTACCCTTCTTTATGCTTTGTTGGGAATTATTCCGCTCTGCATGTATGGGGGGTTCGTTGTTTCTAAATCCTCCATTTTGCAAAAAGGCCCTTGGGTAATACACTGTCTGCCGCTGTTTGAGGTGATTTTCCTGCTTGCCGGTTTCTGGACGTTTAAAAAGTGGTTAACAGAACGCGCCGCGGACAAGCGGCTAAAAAAATTAACCGCAAAACAAAAACGCACCGCCGCTTGCGCCAAATAACCCAAAAAAGGCTTTATTTTCTTTTCCGGCTTTATTTATAATATAGGTAGGAAATGCCTTTTGGCATACACCGCGTAAAAGGGGGTTGTATGGATATAAACACTTTAAACAAACAAGTACAGGCGGAAAGCCTTTTCCTGCAGGATTTAAAACGGGAAGTAAGCAAAGTCATCGTAGGACAGGAAGACCTGCTGGAAAAAATGCTGGTGGCCTTGCTGGCCGACGGTCATATCTTGATAGAAGGCGTGCCCGGCTTGGCAAAAACATTGGCCGTAAAAACCCTGTCCCAAGCCATACACGCCCAATTTCAGCGCATTCAGTTCACGCCGGATTTGTTACCCGCCGACATTACCGGTACTCTCATTTTCAACCCGAAAGAAGGCGTATTCTACCCCAAACGCGGGCCGGTATTTTCCAACTTTGTACTGGCGGACGAAATTAACCGTTCCCCCGCCAAAGTGCAAAGCGCCCTGTTGGAAGCCATGCAGGAACGCCAAGTAACCATTGGGGAAAAGACCTACGCCCTCCCTTCCCCCTTTATGGTGTTAGCCACCCAAAACCCGGTGGAACAGGAAGGCACTTACCCCCTGCCGGAAGCGCAGGTGGACCGCTTTATGCTTAAAGTGCTGGTTACTTACCCCACCCGGGAAGAGGAAAAACAAATTTTGGAAAGGATGTCCACCCACCAACAGCCGCAAATAAACACCCAGGTCACCCCGGAAATGATTTTAAAAGCCCGCCAGGTGACGGACGGCATTTACGTGGATGAAAAAATTAAAAATTATATCGTCAGCCTGGTCTTTGCCACGCGCGACCCGAAGGCCGCCGGCCTGGAAAAGCTGGCCTCTTTTATTGCTTACGGAGCCAGCCCGCGTGCCACCATCTTCTTAACGCAAGCCGCCAAGGCATACGCTTTCTTAAACGGACGCGGCTATGTAACGCCGGAAGACATCAAAGCCATCGGCCTGGACGTACTGCGCCACCGCGTATTGTTAACCTACGAAGCCGAGGCCGAGAACGTAACCTCTGACCAAATCGTCAAACAAATCTTTGACGCCGTGGACGTACCGTAACCGCGCGCCGGGGGTAAGCCGTATGGATACCGCGGAAATTTTAAAAAAAGTACGCCAAATTGAAATACAAACCGGGAAATTGGTCTCAGAAACTTTTTCCGGCGAATATTTAAGCGTATTTAAGGGCCAAGGGATAGAATTTGCCGAAGTGCGCGAATATATCCCCGGGGATGATATACGCTCCATAGACTGGAACGTAACCGCCCGAACCGGCGTGCCTTTTGTAAAAAAATACAATGAAACGCGTGAGCTGACGCTTATCATCGCCTGTGACGTTTCCGCCTCCCAGCGTTTTGGCTCTTGGGATAAATTAAAACAAGAAACCGCCGCGGAATTGGCCGCTTTGTTTGCGTTCAGCGCCATGACCAATAATGACAAGGTGGGCCTGTTGCTGTTTTCTGACAAAATAGAATTGTTTGTTCCCCCCAAAAAAGGCAAAAAACACATTTTGCGCTTAATCAGGGAATTACTGGCGTTTGAGCCTTCCTCTAAAGGGACGGATATCGCCCTGGCCTTAAAAACGCTTACCAAAGTAATCCGCCGCCAAGGCATATTGGTTTTGCTGTCAGATTTTATGGCCCCCATTGAACAGTTTGAAAAACCGTTCCGCCTGGCCGCCAAAAAGTTTGACTTAATTCCCGTAGTGATTTCAGACCGAAGAGAAAAAACCCTTCCCGCCCTGTCCGCCTGTTTAGCCGTGCAGGACCCGGAAACCGGGGCCGAGGGCATGCTGACCCTCTCCCACGCGGCCGCTGCGCATTTACAACAAGACGCGCAACAAAGAGATTACGCCTTAAAACAACTTTTTAACCCGCTTAAGATAGAGGCCATATCCGTAGATACGGCCCAACCGGCGGCGGACCCGGTTATCGCGTTTTTCAAACGCCGCGCCAAAAAATTAAAGAGGTAATATGAAACGTTTTTTAATCTTTTTTATTTGTGCATGCTCCTTGCCGCTTTACGCCCAGCAGGCGCCCGCTCCCCGCGGGCAGGCTCCCGCTCAACCCCGGGCGCGGCAAACCGCCACCGGCAATAAGCCGCCTATTGCTTTTACGCAGGAGCAAGTGCCTTCTTCGGCCGTATTTGCTAAGCCCATTACTCTTTCTTATTCTTTTTCGCACGCGCCCGGCTATAAAGTAGAACTGGATGAAGAAAACCTGCCTAAAGATTTTGAGTTTTCCTCTATACAAGGCATGCCCGACTCCCCCGGCACGTTTACCTATACCATTACGGCTTACCCCTTTGAGTTAAAGGAAGCCAAATTAACCCCGCTTACATTTTTACTTAAAAACGCAGACGGAGAAACAGTCAACTCCATTTCCACAGAAGAAACCAAAATAAACGTTTCCAAAGCAGAAACGTTCAAAGACAATAACTTCCGGGAAATACGGGACCCGCATTTCCCCTTTGCCTGGTTCAAGTGGTTGCTTATCTTATTAGTAGCAGCCGGTGCCGTCTATGCGGCCTGGTATTATTGGCAACGCAAACAAGCCGCCGCCCGCGCCTTGGGAGCCCCCCAAGACAACCGCCCTTGCGAAGAGGTGGCTCTTTCCAAATTGGAAGCCCTTATACAAAGCGGCCTCTGGGAACGCCACGAATACAAAATATTTTATCTAACGCTTACGGATATTCTGCGTGAATACCTGCTGCGCCGTTTTAATATAGACACCACGGCAGACACTTCAGCCGAAATGCTGCGCCGCATTAAAAACAGCGGGCAGGAACTGATGGCGCCGCTGTTACCCAAATTGCGCGTATTTTTAAGCTCCAGCGATTTGGTAAAATTTGCACGCGCCGTCCCGCCGGAAGAATACCGCAACCGGGATATAGACATTCTGCGTTTGCTTATTGATTCCACTACCCCCAAAAGCCAGGAATTAGTAAAAACCCCCTCTACCCGGCAGGAGGCCGCCAAATGATGACACTTTTTTTAATATCCTGCGTTTTATTAATACTGGTGCTGTTATCTTCTTTATTCATTAACCTGCCGGAAAAGGTTTTTTCCGCTTTGATATGGACATTTGGCACCCTCACCACGCTGTTGCTGGCGGCGTTAATCATCCAGCGCCTGCTGGGGACAAAAGCCGCTTTTGCAAATCCCTGGGCGCTGGTATTGCTTATTTTGCCGGCAGGCGTGCTGGCCGCCAAAAGTATTTGGAAAAAATCTTTCACCCCGCATGTGCTTTATTCCCGCACTCAGCAAACCATACAACAAGCTTCTCTGCGCGCCCTGCTTACCCAGTGGCTTCCCGTTACCTTATATACGGGGGCGCTCGTCTTGTTTGTGCTGGCCTTGGCGCGCCCGGTGCTGTTGCGCCACACCACCATTCCCCCAACACAAGGGGTGGATATTATGCTGGTGATGGACGTTTCCGCCTCTATGCAGCGGCAGGACTTTTACCCCAACCGTTTTGCCGCCGCCCAGCGCACGGCGGATAGCTTTATCCAAAAGCGCGTTAATGACCGCCTGGGCTTGGTGGTATTCTCCCGTTATGCTATGCTGCAAGCCCCCCTTACGCTGGACCATGACGCCGTGCGGGAGCTGTTAAACGCGCTTTATTTGGGCATTATTGACCCCACCTATACAGCCATTGGGGACGCGGTGGGGGTAGCCATATCCCATTTAAAAGACAGCCAGGCAAAAAGCAAAATTATCATTTTACTGACGGACGGAGACTCCAACGCCGGAACGATAGACCCCCGCCTGGCCGCCCAGGCGGCCGCTTCCTACGGCATAAAGCTCTATACTATTGCCACCGCCAGCCCGCCGGGCAGCGGCGTATATTCCAGCCAGGAAGAAGAAATTAACGAAGGCCTACTGATGGAAATGGCCAAAACGGCCAACGGGCAGTTTTACCGCGCCAAAAACGAAATGGAACTGGCCAATATTTACGATAAAATAAATGAATTGGAAAAAACCACTTTTACCTATAACATCCGCACCAACCAGAGTGATTTTTATCTGCCGTTTGTTTTAGCCGGCCTTATCTTGTTGGCTGCGGGGCTGGTGTTGGAAAAATTATTTTTAATAAGGGTACCCTAATATGGAATTATTTGGAAAACCTATATTTTTTATATACTTTTTACTTGCCGCTTTAGCGGCGGGCGCCATATGGCTGGCCGGAAATAAATTAAAAAACCGCGCCATCAACGCTTTTTTTGGCCCCCAGGCTTATGCCAAGCTGACGGGCGGGCTGCGCCTAAACCATAAATTAAACGCCATTTTCTTTTTTACCGGTTTGTTTTTTCTTTTTACCGCTTTGGCGCGGCCTCAGTGGGGGACGGAAGTAATGCAGGCGGAAGGGAAATTCGCGCAAACCGTGATAGCGGTGGATGTGTCCTCCTCCATGAAAGCGCGGGACTTACAGCCAGACCGATTAGCTAACGCTAAAAACATGCTGTCCATGCTCATTTCCAACTTGAAAGATGAACGCATAGGCATTATCGCTTTTACCACCAAGGCTTATATCCAGTGCCCTATTACCACCGATGAGGCAGCTCTTAAATATTTTCTTTCCAATTTAAAGCCGGATATGCTGCCGGTGCCCGGAACCGCTTTAGCCGCGCCGGTAGACTTGGCAGCCCACATGCTGTCTAAATACCCGGGGCAAAAAGCCCTTATCCTGCTTACGGACGGGGAAGACCATGAACCGGACCAGCTTAAAAAAGCCATTAAAATCGCAATAGAAAACGGCCTCCGCGTTATTGCGGTAGGGATTGGTACCCAAGAAGGGGAGCTGATACCGCAGCGGGTGGACGGATCGGGCAAAGTATTAGAATATAAAAAAGACAAAAACGGAAATACCGTCGTCAGCAAATTAGATGAAAAATCCCTTTTGGAGTTGGCTCAGGCAACCAACGGAGCCTATATCCACTATACTACACCCGCCCAGGTGGCTTCCAAAGTGGAAGCGAACCTGAAGGATTTGGACCGAAGCTATTCTTCGTCAGGCGCCCATGCGCGTTATAAAGACCGCTATCAAATCCCGCTGGGTATAGCTATTTTGCTGTTTTGTTTATGGTTGCTTTGGCCGGCCGGCAAAGCCGCCGCAGATGCCGGGTCAAAAAAGGTACAATAAAAGAAGATGAAAAAAGCGCTATCTGTTTTCTTTATTTTTTGTTTATGCCCCGCCGCCATGGCCGGGGTAAAGGGGGATTTGTCTAAAGGAAGCCGCCTTTACAAAGAACAAAAATTCGGGCAGGCATTGACTTCTTATCAAAAAGCGCTGTCCCAGGACCCCTATAACCAAGAAGCGCTTTTTAATATCGGCGCGGCCCACTACCGTTTACAAGAATACAAAGAAGCCCAAGAAGCGTGGGAAAACGCCTCCCAAAAACCGGGGGAACGCAAACAAGACGCCCAATTTAATTTAGGCAACGCGTTTTACCGCGCGCAAGATTTGGACGCCGCCATCGCGGCGTACCGCAAAGCCATTTTACAAAACCCGCAGGATAAAGAAGCCATACATAATTTACAAATTGTGCTGGAACAGAAAGAAAAAAACCAGCAAGACTCCTCTAACAATAACCAAAACGATAAAGGGGACAACAACCAAAACCAAAACAATCAGGGCGGGCAGGACAATCAACAAGATCAACAACAGCAACAACAAAAACAGCAAAATCAGGCAAATTCTTCCCAAATGAGTAAAGAAGAAGCCCAGCGGGTGGCCCAAATGGCCAAAGAAAATGAATACCGCCCCTCTTACGCCACCCCGGGCGGGTTGGAAGATTCCGGCATAGAAAAGGATTGGTAATTGTATGCGTATACGTAACTTTTTACTTACACTGGCTTTTGCGGCGGCGGCGCTGGCTGCCCATGCCCAAGTAACCATGACGGCCAGCGTAGACAAAACAAACCTGTCCCTAGATGACGAACTGACGCTGACCGTACAAATTACCGGTGCGTCGGGCAATGTCGTCATGCCCCAGCTGCCCAGCCTGCCGGCTTTTAACGTATATTCCAGAGAAGTGTCTTCCATGAACATCAACGGGCAGACTTCCACCGTTTTCCGCTATGTTATGCTGCCGCGTTTTCCCACGCAAGCTACTATTGGAGCCATACGCTTTACCTATAACGGCCAAGTATACACCACCCAACCCATACAAGTAAACATTTACCGGCGCGTGCCTGCCGGCCGCAGCAAAGGAGGGGCCGTCCAGCAAGCGTCTTCTTCCGGCACGGGCGGCAATTATGACTCCGCCGTCTCTTCCCGTACGCAAAACACCATTCCGCAAGCGCTCGCTTCCACGGACACCCTGGCGGAGCAAAATGGGGATAAGAGTTTCTTTATGACGGCCGCCGTCAACAATACGTCCCCTTACGTAAACCAACAGGTGGAACTCATTGTGCGCTTTTATTATTCCCGTCCTTTCGCGGGGCAGCCGCCTTACACTCCCCCCACGGTAAACAATATTTTCATGGAACCCCTTAAACAAAACACGGAAGGGAGCCAAATCCTACAAGGAAAAATGTTTCGCTATATAGAAAACCGCTACGCGCTGTCCGGCGTACAGGCGGGCAAGGCGGTTATCGGGCCGGCTATGGTGCAATTCCAACCCGGCAGCAATGACGTCTTTTCCGCCTTTGACCGTCTTTTTGGCGGTTTGGCGGCGGAGCCCCAACAACTCGTAAAAAGCAACCCCATTACCTTAAACATACAAGCCACCCCCACCGCCGGGCGCCCCGCCAGCTTTTATGGCGCGGTGGGAACGGATTTCACCCTCCAAGCCCAGGCGGACAGAACCCAGGTGGAAGCCGGGGAAAGCATTAATTTAACCGTTACGGTCAAAGGACCGGGTAATTTAAAACCCACCTCTGATTTAAAAATACCGCAAATAAACGGGTTTCGGGTGTATGACGTGGCGTCAGACTCCGTCACCCTACCCCTGGGCCGGGGGACGCAAAGCACCAAAACGTTTAAAACGGTGCTGGTGCCTACGGCATCCGGTTCGTACACCATACCGGCGTTGGCTTGGTCCTATTTTAACCCGAAAACCAAACGCTATGTGACGTTGACCACCAAACCCATATCCGTGGAGGTTACCCCCTCTACCAAGGCGGATAACGCCGTCAGCTTTACGGGAGGCAATACTTCCGGCGGGTTTAGACAGCTGGGTAAAGACATCCGCTATATAAAAACAGACCCATATCCGGGAGAAGTGGGCTGGTTGGTGTCCGTAGGGGCATTAACCTGGCTGGCGTGGATATTCATTTTCTTACCTGTTATATGCCGGCTTGCGATATGGCTGGGGAAAGATTCCCTTAAGAGCAAAGCCCCCATTTTAACCGCACGCAACCAATTAAAAAAAGCGTGTGTGGAAGAACAAGTAGCCGCCGCGGTGGAAGAATTTCTATTAAAACGTTTTCACATTAACATGGGCAGCAATAAACTGCGCGAAGTATTAGAAATATTAAAACAAAAAGGTGTCCACCCGGACACATTAAAAGCGTTTGCCGCTTTATGGCAACGGCTGGACGCCGCCCGCTTCGCTCCGGAAAACTTAGCCGCGGCGGACACCCGCGCATTAGCCGCCCAAGCGCTTAACCTGCTAAAACATTTAGATTCGGAGGGCCGCTTATGAAAAAACTTTTTGCTGTTCTAGGTTTGTTGGCGGCGCTTGCCGCAGGATCTTTTGCCCAAGAAGAGGCCTCCCAGGCGGAACAATATTACAGCCAGGGCAAGTTTTCCGCCGCGCTGAATTTGTATGAAGATGAATTAAAAAACGCCCCAAACAACCCCTATGTTTACTACAATATAGGTAACTGCTATTTTAAAATGGGCAGTATGGGTTTGGCCGTAGCCAATTATTACAGGGCGTTCCGCTTAGCCCCGCGGGACGGGGACATCCGCCACAATTTAAACTTGGCGATGGAAAGCGCCGGGGAACATTTAGTTCCGGGTGGAATGCCGGAAGTATTGCACAAATTGTTCTTTTTATTATCCTATAACGAATTAAAAGGCCTGGCAATGCTGTGCTTGGGGGCCTTTTCCTTACTGCTGTGCATATGGATAATAAACCGCCGTTTTGGAAAAACGGTTTGGGCCCTGCTGGCGGCGCTTATCATCTGCGGCGGGTGGCTGTATCTGCGGCGGGGGCAGGAAATGCAGGTTTTGGCGGTAGTAGCCAGCCCCACGGCAGAGCTGCGCAGCGGCCCGGGGACAAACTTCCCGGCCAGCGCCAATTTAACCCACGGCCATTTGGTTATACTAAAAGACAGCCGCAATCATTGGGAAGAAGTAATCGTAAAATCCCAAGGCATACAAGGCTGGATAAAAAGCGAAAGCTTAGAGAAAATTTAATACTTTAAAGAGGTTTTTATGTTTATTCAAAAAGAAGCCGACGAACTGATACAAGCCCTTACTTACGTAAAGGAAAATTTAGCCCAACAAACGCAAGACCTGGCCGACCAAATCATTAAATGTTTTAAAAACGGCGGGAAAGTGATTTTAATGGGCAACGGCGGCAGCGCGGGAGACGCGCAGCACATCGCCGCGGAATTTGTGGGCCGCTTTAAAAAAGAACGCCCTTCCATGCCGGCTCTGGCCTTAAATACCAATACTTCTACCCTGACCGCCGTGGGGAATGATTACTCTTATGATGTGGTATTTTCCCGCCAAATAGACGGCTTTGCCAAACCGGGGGACGTGGTAATCGGCATTTCCACCTCCGGCAACAGCCGCAATGTGTATTTGGCGTTGGCTTTAGCCAAGCAAAAAGGCTGCTTTACCGCCGCCCTGCTGGGTAAAGACGGGGGCACCATTAAAGACATTGTAGACCTGCCTTTGGTTGTCAAATGGCCCAATACGCCGCGCGTGCAGGAATGCCATATCTTTCTGGGCCACAGCGTGTGCGACCTGGTAGACCAAGCTTTTTAACGGAGTATTATGAAAATAGCCGTAGGATGTGACCATGCCGGTTTCCCGTTAAAAGAAACGGTAGTGGAAAAAATAAAAGAAATGGGGCACGAAGTGCTGGACTGCGGCACCAACAGCGCCCAACGGGTAGATTACCCGGACTACGCTTTTAAAGCCGCCGGTTTGGTGGTCCAAAACAAGGCGGACCGGGCCGTGCTTATCTGCGGAAGCGGAATAGGCATGTGCGTAAGCGCAAACAAAATAAAAGGCATACGCGCCAGCGTCTGCCATGACGCCTACTCCGCAGCGCAAGGCGTACAGCACGACAATTTAAACGTTCTGTGCCTGGGGGCGCGGGTAATAGGCCCCAGCACGGCGCAGAACGTGTTGGAACAATTTTTAAATGCTTCTTTTTTGGCGGGAACCCGCCACGAAGAGCGCCTGGAGAAAGTACTCCAAGCGGAAAAGCAAAATTTTAAATAAGGCCGCAAGGTCTTTAAAAAAGGAATACAAGTATTATGAACACACACGAAACTCCCCTGGCCGAAGGCATCATTCGCGAAGGCCTGATTAAACTGGAAGGGTTGGAATTTAACACCAAATTTTGGGCTAAAGATCCCACCCTTTGGAAGCAGGACAAAGAACACAAGGAATTTATCGTAAAATTCTTGGGTTGGCAAAAAGTGTATGACTGGACGCTGGAACGCGTGGATGACATTTTAGCTTTTGCGGCCGATGTAAAACAAAATTTTAAATATGTGGTGGTAATGGGAATGGGCGGTTCTTCGCTCGCGCCGGAAGTAATCCGCACCGTATTTGGCAAACAAGCCGGTTACCCGGAACTGATCGTGTTAGATACCACCAATGCGGACTGGGTGCACGCCGCCAGAACCCATATTGACCCGGCCCAAACCCTGTTCATTTTTGCCAGCAAATCCGGCGGCACGGTAGAGCCCTCTTCCCAATACGCTTATTTCCATGAAGAAGTGAAAAAAGCCGGCGTAAAAGACCCGGGGCAGAACTTCTGCGCCATTACAGACCCGGGCACCGGCTTGGAAACTTTGGCTAAAAAGAATAAATTTCGCAAAATTTTCTTAAACCCGGCCGATATCGGCGGGCGTTTTTCCGCGCTGTCCATGTTTGGCATGGTGCCGGCCGCGTTAATGGGCGTTGATATTGTAAAACTGCTTAAAATCGCCCAAAAAGAAGCCCAAGGCTTTGGCCCGGAGGCTGATTTTAAGACCAACGCCGCCGTTAAATTAGGGGCTTTAATGGGCGCCAGCTTTGCCAACCACAGCAAAGACAAGCTGACCATTATCACCCCCAAAGAACTGGCCTCTTTTGGCTTATGGGCCGAACAGCTGGTGGCGGAATCCACCGGTAAAGAAGGCAAAGGCATTGTTCCGGTGGTAGGCGAAGGACTGTTTAAAAACTTTGACTACCGCGAAGACCGCGTATTTGTACACATTTCCAATGGGTCTGAAGACGATAAACGCGTCAGCGCCATTATGGATGATTTGGAAGAACGCAGCTACCCGGTAATGACCATCTCTATGGAAGAAGAGTATGAACTGGGAGCCCAGTTTCTGCTGTGGGAAATCGCCACCGCCGCCGCCGGCGCCATTATGGCTATTGACCCGTTTGACCAACCCAACGTGCAAGCCGCCAAAACACTGACCAAGCAAATTTTGGGCAAACTGGAAAAGAAAGAAATTTCAGACGAAGAACTTAACAAACCTTTCATGGTGGCTAAAGATATTGAAAAAGAAGTAAAATTTGATACCTTGGCCCAGGACGTCTACTCCCTCTTGGAAAGCAACGACTATATTGCCCTGCTGGCCTATGTGTATCCGTCCGAAGAAGCAGCCAAAGCGCTGTTGGCCCTGCGCGATAAAATCCTCACCCGCACCAAACGCGCCGTGTTGTTTGGTTACGGCCCGCGCTACTTGCACTCCACCGGCCAGCTGCACAAAGGGGACGGCAACAACGGCGTGTTTATCATCTTATCCGCCGACGCGGAAAATGACATCCAAATCCCCGGCCAGCACTATACTTTTGGCCAACTGTGCGCCGCGCAGGCTTTGGGTGACTTCCAAGCGCTGGAAGAAAAAGGCCGCCGCGTAATCAAAATACACCTTACGCAGCCTATCTTGCAGGCCATTAAAAACCTGAGCGATAAGTTCTAAATTCTTGCAAGCCAAAAGGCGGTCTTTAGGGCCGCCTTTTATTTTTTATATACGTATGAAAGTATTCCTGCAAACCTTCGGTTGCCAAATGAATTTGGCAGACTCCCAAGAAATGTTCTCCCACCTGCACGCGCGGGGGGCCCAGCTTGCCCAAACGCCGGAGGAGGCCGATGTTATTTTAGTAAACACCTGCACCGTGCGCGAGCACGCGGAACACCGCGCCGTTTCTTTCTTAGGGCGCCTGGCCAAATGGAAACAGCAAAAGCCCGGCCGCGTGATTATCTTTGCCGGCTGCGCGGCCCAGCGGCTGGGGGAAAAGCTGAAAAAAGAATTTCCTTTCTTAGATATAGTGGCGGGAGCCAAAAGTATAGATGCCTTTCCCACTCTATTAGACAAAAGCAGCCTGTTTCCCCCCGCGCAGGAAACCCTTTCTCCCGCGCAAGAAGGGCTTACCGGATACGTAACCATTATGCGGGGATGTGATTTTAGGTGCTCTTATTGCATTGTTCCCTATGTACGCGGGCCGGTAAAATGCCTGTCCTCCCCGCATATTTTGCAGGAAGTGCGCCAAAAGGCCGCCCAAGGGGCTAAAGAAATTATGCTTTTGGGACAAACCGTAAACGCTTATAAAGACGGAGCCTCCTCTTTTGCCGATTTGCTAAACCGCGTGAGCGAAGTGCCCGGCGTGGAGCGGGTGCGTTTTATGAGCCCCCACCCGGCCTATATCACGCCGGATTTTTTGGCCGCCGTACGCCATAACCCCAAAATCGCCAAGCATATTCACTTGCCGATACAAAGCGGCTCCAGCAAAGTATTACGGGAAATGAAACGCGGCTACACGCGGGAAATACTGCTTGAAAAACTGGCCGCCTTGGCGGACTGCCAGATGACGGTTTCCACGGATATTATCGTCGGCTTCCCGACTGAAACCGAAGAGGATTTCCAACAAACTCTTTCTTTGGTGGACCAAGCCCAATTTTTTGCCGCCTATTGTTTTAAATATTCCCCCCGCGCCGGCACCCCCGCCGCCCAAATGACCCTTTTGGCGGAAGAGACACTGGAACAACGGCTGGATATTTTGTTAAATAAAGTGAGAGATTTAAGCGCCCGCGCCTATACGGCGCAAATAGGCACGCGCCAGCAAGTGCTGATGGAAGAAGAAAATAAAGGGCGCTCTTCCAATAATTTTTGGGTAAAAACCTCCAAAAATTATACAATAGGCAGTATAGTTGACGTTGAGATAGCCCGTGCAGACGGCACTTTATTATTTGCCAAGGAGTAAGTATGACTAAAAAAAATATCCCTGAAAAAAGACGGCACCCCCGCATGCCCGTCATCAGCAATTTAATTGAACCCGTCAACCTTTTTTATAAAACCCAAGACGGAAAAGAAACCAGCCTAGTAGCCATTTTGGCGGACTTGTCCGCCTCCGGCATGCGCATGATTAGTTTCTTGGGCGCGCCGCTGGCGGATAAATTTTCCATCAGTCTGCAGCTGCCGGGAACGGAAAAAATGGAAATCGGCGCCAAGATGGCTTGGGTAAAACAGCGGGAAAATGTATACACCATCGGTATAGAATTTACCAACATTAAAGAAAAAGACGCCAAAGCCATCAGCGAAATGGCGGATGATTTTAATGACTGCGACACCCGCATCTTGTTAAAACTGCCGGATGTATGCGTTTCCACCTGCAAATGCTGGCGCATTTGCAATAAAATACAAAAAGACGAAAGCTTGTTTGAAAACTAACTCTTACGCAAATAATAAATGCCAAAACCGGGGTCTAAAAAGGCCCCGGTTTTTATTATCTCCGGGTTTGCCTGGGGCAAATTTACTAAAATATAAGTTATGAAACCCATTGTTATTTGCGGCCCTACCGCCTCCGGCAAAACAGAACTGGCGCTGGAACTGGCCCGGCAGACAAACGGAATTATTATTTCCGCCGATTCCCGCCAGGTATACACCCATTTAACCGCCGGGACAGCCAAACCGCAAGGCGTGTGGCAAAACGGTGTGTACTTTGTGGAAGGCTTACCATATTATTTAGTGGATTTTTTGCCCGTAACAGACGTTTTTAACGCGGGCGCCTTTGCAGAGAGCGCGCGGGAAATTGCCGTTCAACATCCGGGACGCCCGCTTATTTTTGCCGGAGGGACGGGAATGTACCTGCACGCTTATTTTGTGGGCATGGATACACTTCCCCCCTCCACCCCGCAAACCCGGGCCCAATTAACCGCCCTGCTGAAAGACAAAGGCAAAGAAGGCCTGCACGCGGCCTTGGCCCAAAAAGACCCCGTTTCCGCCAAATCTATTCCCACAGGAAACGTACAGCGCACCATGCGCGCCTTGGAATTATGCCTGCTTACGGGCCGGCCCGCCAGCCAATTAAAAAGCGGCCTTTTTCACACCCTGCCGGACCCGGAAAAAAGCGCATTTGTCTATTTAAATTGGGATAAACCGGCCCTAGACGCCCGCATACAAGCCCGCACGGAAGCCATTTTTGACCCCATGTGCGCCGAAACCCAAACCCTTTTAAACCAAGGCGTTGCGGCGGACGCACCCGCCCTGAAAAGTTTGGGCTATCCGCAGGCCGCGGCTTTTTTACGGGGGCAGTTAACCCGCCGGCAGGCCATAGAACAAATTGCCCAGCTCACCCGCCAGTACGCCAAACGCCAGCGCACTTGGTTCAACCGTTATACCCAGGCGTTAAAACTACATTTACAAGACCCTAAAGATTTTTCTTTGCCTGCGCTGTGCGCCCAAATCCTTTCATTTAGCCGGCATTAAAACTTTTATAAAATAGAATTATGGAACGCGTCATTTTGGTAAGCGCCTGCCTGAAAACCCAGCGGCAAAACGAAAAAACCCTGCAAGAACTGCGCCGCCTGGCCCACACCGCCGGGGCGGAAGTAGTATATATGTACCGCGTACGGGTGGAAGCGTTTAACGCCGCCACGCTGATAGGAAAAGGAAAACTGCAAGAAATCGCCCTCCAGACAACGACGCTAAAGGCGGACGGCGTCATTTTTGACGATGAGATCTCTCCCGCCCAACAGAATAATTTGGAAGAAATTCTCCCCGCCAAAGTGCTGGACCGCACCCGCCTTATCTTAGACATTTTTGCCCAGCGCGCCCGCACCCAGGAAGGGAAACTGCAAGTGGAACTGGCCCAATTAAAATACCTCTTGCCCCGCCTGTCCGGCCGGGGGGCCGCTATGATGCAGCAAAAAGGCGGCATTGGTATGCGCGGCCCCGGGGAACGCAAATTGGAATATGACCGCCGCCGCCTGCGCCTGCGTATCAGCCGCCTGGAAAAAGAAATAGAAGCAGTAAAAGCCGGCCGCAGCCTGCGCCGGCAAAGAAGATCCCAGGTTCCCTTGCCGCAAATTGCGCTGGTGGGTTATACCAACGCGGGCAAAAGCACCTTGTTAAACGCGCTTACCCAAAACCAAAGCGTATATGCCGATGACAAACTTTTTGCCACACTAGACCCCACCACCCGCCGCGTGCATATGCCAAGCGGCGGGGAAATGCTGTTTACGGATACGGTGGGGTTTATACAAAAACTGCCGCACAGTTTGGTTACTTCGTTTAGGGCCACGCTGGAAGAAACCGCTTTTGCGGACGTCATTCTGCACGTGCAGGACGCGTCCTCCCCCAACCGCCGGGAGCAAGAAGCCACCGTACTGCAAATTATTACGGATTTAAAGGCCGAAAACATCCCCCTTATCCCCGTTTTTAATAAAACAGACCTCCTATCCCCCGGGCGTTTGGAACTGTTGCGCGCCCAACACCCGCAAGCCGTTTTTGTAAGCGCGCTGGAAGAAGCCAACCTGACCGCCCTGCTCAGGCGGGTGGAGCAAGCCGCCTCTTATAAATGGAAAGTGCGCACCCTCACCCTGCGGACGGAGCAGCTGCAACACCTGGGCGTGTTTTACGAAAAAGCCCTCGTGATTAACCGAAAAGAAACCCCCCGCGGCCTGATACTAACCTTTATGGCCACAGAGGGTAATTTTGAAAGTTTAAAACACCGCTTGGCTTAGCTTGCCTGCATGGCCGCGTCCAAGGCGGAAATAATGCGGTTAAACTTTTGGTTGGTCAGCTGGGCAGCCCGCGGCACCGCCCCGGTAAAGCGGACTTGGGGCACGTGGCTGCGTATAAAAGCAAGCACCCCGCTGCTAAAACCGGTAAATACAAAATAAGAATCCGCGTTTTGGATGGTGGGCAGGGGTTTGCCGTCCGCGTCTTTAAAGGGCATCGCCCCGTTTTTGTTTTGGAAACTCATAGACACAATTCCAATCAAATCCCCCTCCGCCGTAAACACGCCGCCGCCGCTGTTTCCTTTCTGCACGCCAAACGCGGTGGAAACACAGTGCTGCAGTTCGCTCACAAAAAAGGCCTGCCCTCCCGTATTATATACCCAAGAAATATGCCCTTTTTCCGCCCGGGGAACGGCTATGGGCGGCGTAATGCGTGCGGAAACGGCCGCGTCAAACGTTAATAAACGCGGGGCGGGGGCGTTCCACTGGGCTTGGGTTTCCGGATAAAAGGGAAGTTTCTTCTCAAACTCCGCGCGGGAAAGTTCTTTTTCTTTATCCAAATCCATAAATAGGTAGCCGTCTTTCCCTGGGGCAAAGCGAATCAGCGCCACATCAAAACTGCTGTTTCGGTTTTGAGCGGGATTATACCCGGGAAAAATAAACACATTGCGAAGAGAAGAATTACTATGCACCCGGGCCTGGGCAAGCAATGGGTCCGGCGATTGGGCCAAATCAAACTGCACCACGCAGGAACGGTTTGCGCCGCAAAAATCATACACACAGTGGGCGGCGGTAATGTACCAATCCCGCGTTAAACGCACCGCCTGGCAATGCGCGGCCTCCACCTGCCCGTCCGGCGTGCGTTCATCGGCCCATACGGTAAAGCCTTTCTGGGCCAAAAAAGCGTCTGCGTTAATCTGAGGGGTCTTTTCCGTCTCTTCCCCGTAGGCAAAAACAGGAAGACACCCCAAAACGGCTAAAAAATAAGTAAAATATTTCATATATAGTAGTTTATATAAAAAACACAGAAAAAGCCACACAAAAACCCTGTATCAAAATTTAATATAATGGAATATATGACAACTACCGTTATCGTTTTGATTTTAGTCAGTTATTTTTTGGGAGCGGTGCCTACCGGCTACCTGATTGCAAAAAAAGTAATGGGTATTGATATCCGGGAGCACGGTTCCGGCAACCCCGGGGCGGCCAATGTATACCGCACCGTAGGGAAATGGGCCGGCGTAAGTACGTTTTTGGTGGACGCGTTAAAAGGATTCATACCGGTTTCCGCCGCTTTATACTTGTGCGCGGACAGCCCGCATAAATACTGGGTTGCCATTGCCTGCGGCACTATTGCCATTTTGGGGCATATGTGGACCATTTACCTTAAATTCCGCGGCGGCAAGGGCGTAGCCACTTCCGCCGGCGTATTTGCCGCGTTGCTGCCTATCCCCACCGCCATCGCTTTTGGCGTATTTGTCATTTGCGTGGCCTTATGGGGGCGTATTTCCATAGGTTCCATTTTTGCGTGCGTCGTACTGCCCATAGCCAGCTTTCTAATCGGAAAACACCCCATGTCCGTCAACATCATGGTAACGGCCATTGCCCTGCTGGTTATTTATAAACACGTACCCAACATCAAACGCCTGCTGGCCCATAAAGAATTAAAATTTGAAGACGGTGCCAAAAAGAGACAAGACAATGAAAATAAATAATATTACCGTTTTTGGGGCTGGCATTTGGGGCAGCGTCATCGCCCAGCATTTAGCAAAAAAAGGCTATCATGTTTCTCTGTGGGAATATTCCGAACCGCTTTTAAACGTACTTAAAACCAGCGGTACGCATCCCAACATTCCGAATTTTAAACTGCATGACAACATCCGCCTTACCGGGGATGTGGCCCAAGCCGTAAAAGACACCGATTTAATTGTTTTTGTTATTTCCTCCAAGGCTATCCGCTCTTTCTGCCGGGAACAGCTAAAACCGCTTTTGGCGGGAAAAGCGGTGCCGGTGGTAAGCGCCTCCAAAGGCATAGAAGACAAAACATTTAAAACCATCTGCGAAATTGTGGAAGAAGAACTCCCCCAAATACAAGGCAAAGCCTTAGCCTTCAGCGGGCCCAGCTTTGCGTTGGAAGTAGCCCAAGGGGTTCCCACCAAAATCATGCTGGCCGGAAAAGACCCCCAGCTTACCGCCCAAATCGCCGAGGTATTCAACGCAGACCCGATTATTGTGGTCCCGGCGCAAGACCGCCGCGGCGTGGAATACGGCGGCGGGATTAAAAACGTGCTGGCTATTGGCTGCGGGGTGATTGACGGCATTGGGGACGGAGCAAACGCAAAAGCGGCCCTTATTACCCAAGCCCTGGCTGAAATGAACGATATTACCGTCAGCCAAGGGGGCGCCGCCAACACCGTATACAGCCTGGCCGGGTTTGGGGACGCTATCCTTACCGGCATGTCCGCCATTTCCCGCAACCGCAGACTGGGAGAGAAGTTAGGATCGGGCTTATCCTTAGAAGAAGCCAAGAAAGAAGTAGGCACTATTGCCGAGGGCGTAAATACCGTGCAAAGCGTGTATGACATCGCCCGCAAAAACCATTTAGAAACCCCTATTATAGACGCCATTTGGCAAATTGTATGCAAAGGGGAAAAACCGCACGTGCTGTTGCACGCCATGGGTTTTATAAACCGTGGAAACAAATAAGTAAATAAGGAAAAATAGAATTATGAATAAAGATGATGTTATCCGCCACCTTACCCGTCATGTATTAGACAAAAAACAAGCGAAAACCTCTGTAGACAAAGTGTTTGAAATCATCAAACACGGCCTAAAAAGAGACGGCAAAGTGGTTATCAGTAATTTTGGCTCTTTTCACTTAAAAACGGCCCGCCCCGTTACGCGCCGTAACCCTAAAACCGGGGAAAAAGTGCAAGTGCCAGCCAAACAAAAAGTACGTTTTAAACCTTCTGAAAACTTGCTTAAATAGCCCCGCTTTTTGCTAAAAACGCCCCGGGTAAATTTCTTACCCGGGGTGTTTTATACAAAAAAGACAATATTATTATAAAACTTGTTTTAATTCTATCGGAAGAGCCGTTTTATCAATAGATTTAACGCTGTGCGTGTTTAGCTTGTCTTCCAACCCAAAAATATTCACACGGTAAGAAACCAATATTTTACCGTCTTTTTCTTCTATGGTTTGAATTTCAAAAACTTTATCCGGCAAATTACTGTCAGACTCTAACACCACCAACATCTGTTTATTAAAATCCACTTCGGGGTATTTTCCGCGGGCGATGGTTTTAAATGCTTTATACTCCGCCGTGTTTTTTATTAGGCGCACTTTTACCGGGGCCTCCAGCATGGTTATGCCGGTAGGGGTGTCAGTCAATGATTCGGAAGAGGAGTCATTTCCCCCCTCTTGACTGTCCTCCGGCTGTAAGTTAACAACAGCTTTTGATAAGTCCTGAATATCTTTCAAGGCAATGGGCAGAGGCTGTTTTTCCTCTTGATTTAAAGCTTCCTTGTTTTCTTCCTGCCGGGGAGCAATGCCCACCATTCCCTCTACCTTAATCTTAGAAAGCTGAGACGGCAAATCAGCGGCGCTTTGCAATTCTGTTTCCTCAGGGTCTGCTTCTTCCACCCCTTCCGCCAAAGAAGCTTTTTCTAAATTAGCGGTAGAAATACTGGCGCTGAGAGGAGCCTCCTGTTCGGCTGGCTTCTGCGGGGGCAGTTGCTCCGCGGCTTCTTCCAGCAAAGGAGCCTCCCCGCTGTCTGACGGGAACAACACATATACCGCCCCGGCGCCTGCCGCCAAGGTAAGCGCTAATGTAAGCAGCGCTAAAAGAGGTTTTTTAGCCATTTATTTTTTCTCATACTTGGCGACAATGACGGAGCGCAGCCCGCCGCGCGGGGTAAACGTACCCGTTACCGTCGCTTTTTTAGGACGGCAAGCTTTTACCACGTCGTCCAAAATTTTATTGGCGATATTTTCCATAAAAATGCCCATATCGCGGTATTCAAGCAAATAATATTTAAGGGACTTTAGCTCCAAACACAATTCATCCGGAACATACTCAATCGTAATCACGCCAAAATCCGGCAGGCCCGTTTTAGGGCAAACGGAAGTAAACTCCGGCAGTTCTATTTTAATGTCGTAGTCCCGTTTATATTGGTTGGGCCAGCATTGTATATCCGGCAGAACGGCATCCGCGTTTTTGCGGGCGTGGTCGGAAGTATAACCAAAATCAATATCCTGTGTCATCTTATTCTAAGTAACCTCGCTGAATTTAAGAAAACGATACCCAGCCCCAGCGCTAACCCGCCGGGCACGGTATACCAAGGCAAGCTGCCTCTCACGCCAAACAATACGTAAAAGGCCAATCCCGCCCCGAACAAAAAAGAAAGGAAAAAGTTGCCGTGTATAACCCGCTTCAACTTTTTATTTATTTTAAATAAATCAGGCAATGAGTACAAGTCATTACGCTTAATAATAATATCCACCCAGTTATTGTATAAATTGCGCCCGGAAAAGAACACAATGCTGGCGTCTGAACGCAACAGCGCGATAATATCGTTAAAACCGTCCCCCACCATTACCACCTTATGCCCGGCGGCACGCATATTATTAATGATTTCCGCCTTGGTTTTGGGAAGCACGTTATAGCTCATCTTTTCAATACCCACTTGTTTGGCAATAGACGAAACTGATAATTCATTATCACCTGATATAAGCACGAGTTCTTTGTCTTTCTGCTGTAAAAAGCGCACCGCGTCCGCCGCGCCGGGGCGAAGCGTATCGGACAGGGTTAAATGCCCCAAAAATTTACCGTTTTTAGCCACGCAAATAAGCGGTTTATCTCCGGAGAACATCTCCACCTGTGTTTCTATCCCCATTTCCCTAAGCCAAGTTTCCCGGCCGCATACAATTTTATCCCGCCCGCAGTTGGCCACTACCCCCAACCCTGGCAAGACGTCAAAAGAAATTACTTTACGCAGCTTAATATTGTGTTCCTTAGCATATAGATTGACCGCTTTGGCAAAAGGCCCGTCTACCATTTGCTCGGCGGAAGATACGCTTTCCAACATTTGTTTGAGCTGGGAGGCTGTTTCCGCAAAAACGCCTTCCACCCGCAATTCCCCATGCGTAAGGGTGCCGGTTTTATCAAAGAACAACGTGTCGGACTCGGCCAAATGGTCTAACGCGTCTACATTTTGCAAAATAATTTTATGCGCCGCGGCCCCCGCATAGGCAAAGGAATGGCCCAGCCAGGCGGCAAACACAAACGCCGGAGTGCAGACCAGCGCTAAAGAAAGCCAAAACGCGCCAGAATAATAAAATACGTTTTGATACCCGCTTGCATGCAGCAGCCATAAAAAAACCCCTCCGGCATAGAGAATGCCCAAAGGAAGGTAAAATTTGGCGGCGCGGTCCAAAAAGCAAACACCGGGGGCGCGGTTAATCTCACTGTTTTTAATGGCGTTGATAATATCCATCACCACCGAAGTAGCCAACAGCCCGGTTACTTCTATATAAATTTCATCGGCCTTGTTTAGCGTTCCGGCAAAAATAACGCTTCCTTTCTTTTTGGCGGTAGGAAGCATATTCCCCGTAATGATGCTTTCATCTACGGCGCTTGCTCCTTTGGCCACCACCCCGTCGCAAGGGATGCGCTCCCCCGGCTTAACCAAAATAATATCCCCGGGGGCTAGTTCATGCGCAAAAACTTTAAACGTGCGGCGGCCTCGGCACAGGCGCGCGGCTTTGGGAAGAAAATCATCCAATTTCTTAATAAATACTTTGGTTTGTTCCCTCCGCTGGACTTCCCGGCGCATCACCCATAAAGCCAAAACAGCCAAAAGAGCCCCTTCCAAATACAAATCACCGGGCAAACCAAAAAGCGGAGCCGAAACAAATGTTTTTAATATGGAATATACAAACGCCGCCGTTACAGATAAACTGACCATAAGGGCAAAAGACAAACGCCCGCAAGCCAAATCTTTTAATGCGGCGCGGTGGAAAAGGTCCGTACAAAACAAATATACGCTAAGAGATAAGATAAATATACCGGTGCGGGAATGGTCAAACACAACGGAAAACAAAATAAAACAAGTAAAAACAAAAGCCAAAACCAAACGGTATGTATACGCACGCGCCGCAAAATCAAACGCGGCGGTACGCACGGCAAAATTAGTTACGGTAGCAGACATTTTTTCCTTTTATTCAGCTAAAAAGCGCCGCGCCACCACGTTTTTACGTCCGGCTTCGGTACTCATCATTTTCATTTTATAATTGTATTTGGCGGCATTGGCCGGGTCCAGCTTGCGGGCCACTAAATAGTTGGCCACGGCGGAGGGCGGGTCTTCCAGCGCCAGCATATCCCCCATCAGCTCATAAGCGGGAACATAGCGGCTGGCTAATTCTTTGGTCCTGGAAAGCATGCCTAACGCTTGATCCGTTTCCCCTTGCAAGAATAGAAGCTCGGCCATATAATAGTAAGCCAAGGCATAAGAAGGCTGTAACCCCACCGCCTGTTGGAAATCTTCCATGGCGTTGGCATAATATTTAAGTTTCATGAAAGCGCGTCCGCGTTCCAACAAAGCGCGCGCGTCAGGCCCTTTTAAACGAAGCAGCTCCGTATAATCATCTAAAGCGGCTTCATAATCTCCCATAGAGAAATAAGCCAATCCCCGGTTTAAAAACAGGTTGGGATAGTCCTGCCGGATATTATAAGCGCGGGCAAAGCTGCCTAAAGATTCCGCCACTTTACCCTGTTGGTAATAAGCAACGCCTAAATTCATCCAAGCCAAAAAATAGTTGGGCCGGATATTGGTGGCGCGCTGCAAATAATAAACCGCGTCCGCATAACGCCCCATATCTAACAATAGCGCCCCTAAATTATTGTATGCTTCGGGCACATTGGGAGCCCCTTTAATGGCGGCCTCATAATCTTGCTGGGCCATTTCTTGGTTTTTGCGGCGTTCTTTGCTGGTTTTGGCGGGAAGGCGTTCCAATAAAATACCCCGGTTGGTGTGGGCGGCAATATTATCAGGATCTTGTTTGAGAAGAGTTGTATATAAGCGGATAGCTTTGGGAAAGTCCCCCTTATCCGTAGCCAGCTGAGCCTGCTGAAAGAGACGCTGCTCCTTAGAAGAACAAGCTGCCAGCATGAGTAATGAAATGGCAAGAAGTAAACACTTTTTCATTTTTCCTCCCCGGGATGCAAAAAGAGTAAAGACACCGCTAAAAACACCCCGCCAACCGTGATAAAAGAGTCTGCTATATTAAATACCGGCCACACCCGAAAATCCAAAAAATCTACCACAAAACCTAACTTTATTCTATCATAAAGATTGCCCACCGCACCGGCAAATATAAACAATGCCCCCCATTTGGCTAAAGCCCCGGCGGAGGCAATTTCTTTCCAGCTGTACGCCAAATAAGCCAAAACGGCCAGCATAATCCATATCAAAAGCAAATTGCCGTTTTGCATTAAGCCAAAAGCCATGCCGGTGTTTTCCACATAATGCAGGCGGAAATACTCAAAAAAATTGACATCTTTATCCTGCAAATAACTTAACGCCCAGTTTTTACTGGCCCGGTCCGCCGCCACAATCAGCGCGCCGCACATCCATACCGCTTTGTTGCGCGCCAACCAAGTTTTTAAGCGGGCCCAAGCGTTAGACACCAGCCGTCTCCTCTTGCTCTACGGTTAAGCCTTCTTTTTCCAATACAGCCGCGCAGCGGGCGCACAAATCCGCGTGTTTGGGGTTTGCGCCAACATCTTCTTTCCACTGCCAGCAACGGGGGCATTTTTCTCCCGGGGCGTGTACGGCTTCTATATTCAGTTCACCGGCGCCGTCTTTTACTTCCACCGCGGACACAATGGCAATCTCCGGCCACAGGTTTTGGGTTTCTTCCAAGAACGCTTTCATGTCCGGGTTATCGGTTTTAAAAATAACCTTCGCTTCTAACGAAGCCCCTATCACGCCTTTTTGGCGGGCGTCTTCCAGTTCTTTTTGCACCAAATCACGTATATCACGGATTTTGTTCCATTTTTCTTCCAGTTTCACATCCGGCACCATAGAGGCATTACGCGGCATATTGGAAAGGAAAATACTTTCCGGCAAGTCCTTCCCGGCCGGGATAGAGCGCAGCACCTGCCACGCTTCTTCCGCCGTAAAAGAAAGCACCGGCGCCATTAACTGCAACAAGGCTTTTACAATTTCCGCCAGCGTGGTTTGCGCGCTGCGGCGGGAGTGTGAAGAAGCCCCCAGCGTATATAAACGGTCTTTGGAAGCGTCCAACATAAAAGAAGACAAATCCAAAATACAGAAATTGGCTATGCTGCGCATGGCATGGCGAAAGTTAAAGGTGTCATACCCTTTATGCACTTCTTGGATTAACGCGTCCAGCCGGCCCAGCATGTATT
The DNA here is from genome assembly GCF_949292495.1 of Candidatus Avelusimicrobium aviculae. Classification (NCBI taxonomy): domain Bacteria; kingdom Pseudomonadati; phylum Elusimicrobiota; class Elusimicrobia; order Elusimicrobiales; family Elusimicrobiaceae; genus Candidatus Avelusimicrobium; species Candidatus Avelusimicrobium aviculae. The sequence continues at coordinate 14,808 of NZ_CASEZB010000016.1, read as the reverse complement.
GGTCCATTTCCGTCAAATCGGCCGCGGCCACCGCGTGTTTGGCGGGTTCATAATCAAACAAATTGCCCAGCGCATAGCGGATTGTGTTGCGCAATTTGCGGTAAGTATCCACCGGGCCGCCTAAAATTTCATCAGAAATGCGCACGTCTTCCTGATAGTCCGCAAAAGCCACCCACAGGCGTAAAATATCCGCGCCGAATTTGCTGATTACGTCTTCCGGCGCTACGCTGTTGCCCAAGGATTTGTGCATGGGGCGGCCTTGCTGGTCCAGCACCATGCCGTGCGTGACAATGGTTTTAAACGGAGGCACTCCCTCCAGCGTAAAAGAAGGAATATAAGAACTTTGGAACCAGCCGCGGTGCTGGTCAGACCCTTCGGAATACACATCCGCCGGGAAATCCAACCCGCGGTCTTTTAACACGGCCGCCCAGGAAACGCCGGAGTCCAGCCAAACGTCCAAAATATCCGTTTCTTTGCGAAACTCGTGAGAACCGCATTCACAGCTATAGCCCTGCGGGACCAACTTTTCCACGGGGTCAATAAACCAAAAATCGGACCCTTCTTTCATGGCGCGCTCTTTGATAAAAGAGAACAGCTCATGGTTGATTTGCGCTTTGCCGCATTTCTTACAATACAAAATGGTTACCGGAGTACCCCAGAAACGCTGGCGGGACAAACACCAATCCGGCCGAAGCCCAATCATGGCGCGCATGCGTTCTTCCCCGCCGGCGGGGTAAAATTTTACGTCCTTTAAGCCGGCTTGCAATTTTTCACGCAGGCCGTCTTTGTCAATGCTCATAAACCATTGTTCCGTAGCGCGGAAAATAATGGGGTTGTGGCAGCGCCAGCAGTGCGGATAGCTGTGGGTGATTTTCTGTTCTTTAATTAAAGAACCCAGCTCTTCCAATTTTTTAACCATTAAGGGGTTGGCGTCAAAAACGTGCATGCCCTCAAACACGCCCGCTTCTTTGGTATAGCAGCCCTTTTCGTCCACCGGGCAGAATACGTCCAGCCCCCATTGTTTTCCGGCGCGGAAGTCGTCCTCCCCGTGGCCGGGGGCAATATGCACAATACCCACCCCGGCGTCCATGGTTACAAAGTCCGTCCAAATAACGGGGTTTTCTTTACCGTTAAGCGGGTGAATATATTTAAGGCCCACTAATTTTTCCCCGGGCACTTTGCCTACTTGAGCGGCTTCCAGCCCGGTGTTTTTAATAAATTCTTCGGCCAGCTTTTCAGCCACCACATAATACTCCCCGGTGTGGGCGTCTTTTAAAATGGCGTAATCTTCCGTATTGGACACGGCGGCCGCCATGTTGGAGGGAATCGTCCACGGGGTGGTGGTCCAAATACCTAAAGAAACGGGTTTGGAAAAGTCCAAATCGCCAAAAACTTCAGCGGTAGGATGGGCTAATTTAAAACGTAAATAAATAGAGGTGGATTCCACGTCTTTATATTCGGTTTCCGCGTCCGCCAGGGCCGTTTCGCAATGGGAACACCAGGTAATGGTTTTTTGGCCTTTATAGATATACCCTTTTTCAATCAAATCCAAAAACACGCCGATGGTAATGCCTTCATAGCGCGGGGCCATGGTAAGGTATGGGTTGCCCCAATCCCCCTGTACGCCTAGGCGTTTAAAATCTTGGCGTTGGATATCAATAAATTTGGAAGCAAATTCACGCGCCTTTTTACGGAAAGAGGGCACGTCCGTAATATGTTTCTTGTCTTGTTTAAGCTCTTTTAATAAGGCTTGTTCAATGGGCAGGCCATGGCAGTCCCACCCCGGGACATAGGGCGTATAGTGCCCGGTCATCGCGCGGCTTTTTAAAATAATATCCTTAATGGTTTTGTCCATTGCATGACCGATGTGGATTTTCCCGTTGGCGTAGGGCGGCCCGTCGTGCAGAATAAAATGTTCGCCGGCTTCATTCTTTTTAAGCATGGCTTCATAAAGATTCATTTCTTGCCAAAACTCTAAGATTTTAGGTTCTTTCTGCGCCAGGCCCGCGCGCATAGGGAATTCAGTCTGCGGCAGCAGCACGGTATGGGAATATTTATTTTTATTGTTTTTTGCCATGAGAGTACACTCCCGTTGATTAAGGATATATTTTCATTATACGAAATATTGAGAGAGGAAAACACGTGCCGGAAATGTTATTTCTTCCCGGTTTGTTTATGCAGATAATCGTGCAGTTTTTCCAAGGTTTCACGGCTTACGGTATGTTCCATTTTGCAGGCGTCAATATCGGCCGTTTTGGGGCTTACGCCGATAACTTGCGTTAAAAACCGGCTTAAAATGGCGTGGCGTTTTTTTACGTCCTCAGCGGCGCGGCGGCCTTTGGCGGTAAGTTCCACGCCCTGATACGGCTCATGCGTCAAATACCCTTCTTTGGCAAGCGCGTTTACCGCTCCGGTTACGCTGGGGGTTTTTACGCCCAGCATATCGCGTATATCGGTAATGCGGGCGCGGCCGTTTTCATCAGCCGCCAGAGAAATAGCCTCTAAATAATCTTCCATATTAGACGAAAGTTTACGCGCCATAACGCCCCCAATATTTAGCCTTTCTAACTTTTGTTATATCATAAAAAACACCCCCTCGGCAACCGCTTGCACAAAAGTAAAATGGTGTTATAATAAAAGTATCACCAAACAGGAGGGAACTATGGACAGCAAAACCTATGCCGCCGAGTTTTTGGAATACGTTGCTAAAAAAGACCCGGCACAAAAAGTTTTTCACCAAGCCGTTAAAGAAGTGGTTTCCAGCCTTACCCCCGTTTTACAGCAGCACCCCCTATATATTAAAGAACGCATTTTGGAACGAATCACCGAGCCGGAACGCATTATTATTTTCCGCGTGCCTTGGCAAGATGACAAAGGTGAAATCCACGTAAACCGCGGTTTTCGCGTGCAGTATAACAGTGCGCTGGGTCCGTATAAAGGCGGGATGCGCTTTCACAGCACGGTAAACCAAGACGTACTAAAATTTTTAGGCTTTGAACAGGTTTTTAAAAACAGTTTAACAACGCTTCCCTTAGGAGGAGGCAAAGGCGGCAGTGATTTTGACACCCGCGGCAAGTCAGACAGCGAAGTAATGCGCTTTTGCCATTCTTTTATTAACGAGCTGTACCACCACATCGGCTACCATACCGATATCCCCGCCGGGGACCTGGGCTGCGGCGCCCGGGAAATAGGCTATATGTTTGGCCAATATAAAAAATTAACCAATGACTTTACCGGCGCTTTCACCGGCAAAAAACCCAACTGGGGCGGCAGCTTGCTTCGCCCGGAGGCCACCGGTTACGGCGTGGCCTATTTTGCCCAGAACATGCTGCAAAACAAAGGCGACAGTTTAGAGAAAAAAACCTGCATTATTTCCGGCACGGGCAATGTGGGCATTTACGCCATGGAAAAACTCACCCAGCTGGGCGCCAAAGTGGTGGGCTTTATGGATTATGACGGCAGTGTGTACGACCCGGATGGCGTAAACGAAGAAAAACTGGCTTTCTTAAAAGATTTGGTATTTGTGCGCCGCGGCAGTTTAAAAGAATACGGGCAAAAATTTAAAGCGGCGCATTTCCGCCCCGGCAAAAAGACATGGGACATCCCCTGTGATTTGGCCTTCCCCACGGCCTGCGAAAACGAACTGCAGGCCGAAGATGCCAAAACCCTGGCTTTAAACGGCTGCAAAGGCGTGTGTGAAGGTTCCAACATGCCTTGCACACCAGAGGCAATAGACATTATCAAAGAGAATAAAATGCTGTACTCTCCCGGAAAAGCGGCTAATGCGGGCGGGGTGGCCGTATCCGGGCTGGAGATGACCCAAAACAGCATGCGCGTGTACTGGACGCGCGAAGAGGTGGACCAATACCTCCGCCGCATTATGAACAGCATCCACTCCAACTGTTTGGAAGCCGCCGCCCAATACGGCATGCCCGGCGATTACATGGCCGGGGCCAATATTTTTGGCTTTAAAAAAGTGGCGGACGCCATGATAGACCAAGGTTTAGTATAAACACCACCCCCAAAAATAAAACCCCGGCTGCGCAACAGCCGGGGTTTTACCGTTTATTTAAAAACATTAGCCTATGCGTATCCCTTGCGGGTTGCTGGGCTGGGAGGGTTCCTCCTGCGCCGGCAAGGCAACCGGCTGCACCGGGCGGCGGGAATAGAGTTTATCCACAATCACCGCTATGGCCCCGTCCCCCGTTACATTGCAAGCCGTGCCAAAAGAGTCCATGGCAATATACAAGGCAATCATCAGGCCCAGTTCGGCCTCGCCAAAACCCAGCATGCTCTGCAAAATACCCAACGCCGCCATAATGGCCCCGCCGGGCACGCCGGGCGCGGCCACCATGGTAATGCCCAGCATAAAAATAAATCCCGCATATTGGGCAAAGTGGAGAGGCTGGCCCGTCATTAAGAAAATAGCCATGGAACAAGCGACGATTTTCATGGTGCTGCCAGACAAGTGAATCGTGGCGCACAGCGGCACCACAAAACCGGCGATTTCCTTTTTAACCCCCAGCTTTTCCACTTGTTTTAAATTGACCGGTATCGTGGCGGCGGAAGACTGCGTGCCCAAAGCCGTCATATAAGAAACCATCATGGTTTTAAGCATAAAGAAAGGGTTTTTCCCGGCGATAATACCCGCCAATAAAAATTGCAAAAACAACATAACCACCGTAATGCCAAAAATAAGCACAATAATCTTGGCAAACACGCCCAGCACCGTGGCCACTTGGCCGCCTACCGTCATGTTTAAGAAAATGCCAAAAATATACAAAGGCAGTACGGGTATGATAACGGATACGATCACCCGGTCTATAATGTCCCTAAAATCCTGTAAAGCGCCTTTTAAACGCGTGCCGGGAATAGAAGCCATGCCCAGCCCCAGCGTAAAAGCCAATACCAAAGCGGCCATCACGTCCATCATAGGAGGCATGGGGATAGAAAAATAAGCTTTTAACGCCACCGCCTCCCCAAAAGAGGTCATTCTGTCCGCGGCCGTAATTAAGCTGGGGTAAGTAAGGTCCGCCACCGCATAGCTGAAAAAACCGGAAAACAGCGTAAACCCATACGCAAGCGCCGTGGTAATAAACAACAGTTTGCCGGCGCTGCGGCCCAGTTCGGCAATGCCGGGCGCCACTAAACCAATAATTAACAAAGGAATAATAAAACCTAAGAAGTTGCCAAAAATACCGTTAATGGTTATAAAAAAGCGGGTCAGCCAATCCGGGAAGAACAACCCGCACACAATCCCCGCTATGATAGCGGCGATCACCGCGGGCAAAAGTCCCCATTTAAGCCGCAGTTTAAGCAGTTTTCTCTTTTTGAATTTAAACATTTATTTTTCTCTCTTTCATTTATAAAATAACTTTTTTATTATACGAAATATCCAGCCCTCCGGCTTGTTTTTTACACAGCGGCGCGCGGAACAAACGGGATATTTGCTAAAATAACTATATGAAAGTAAAGATAAACATAGACGGCGGAAGCCGCGGAAACCCCGGTCCGGGGGCTTCGGCCTACGTTATCAAAAATCCGGAAGGAAAATTACTGGCCCAGGAAGGGCATTTTTTGGCGCATTGCACCAATAATCATGCCGAATTTACCGCCCTTAAACGCGCGGCGCAAGCCTGCCTGCTGCTGGGCGCCACGGAATTGGATATCCGCTCGGACTCTTTACTTTTAGTGAAGCAATACTTAGGAGAATATAAAATCAAGAACCAAAATTTAAAAGAGCTGATTGACCAAATCCGCCAAATTACCGAAAATTTCAAAGCGGTGCATATTCAACATGTCCCGCGCGAACAAAATAAAGAAGCGGACGCTTTGGCCAACAAAGCCATGGACGCTAAGTGCGATGTGGGCTGCCCGCCCGCGCCAACAAATACACCAAAAACCAAAATCAATTCCGCCCCGACTGCGCCAGCCCGGCAGTCCGCCGCAATCAAAACGGCACAGCCTAAAACCGGAAAAACGGGGCAGAAAAAAGCGTCCAAACCCAAAAAAGGGCCTCAACAATTAGATTTGTTTGACGGTTTTTAACGGCCCCTTGCGCGCTTTTCACCTTAAGAAACAGCGCTTGCTTTTTTATAAAAAAAGCCGAAACTATTTACAACAGCCCAGATAGCCGCTCCCGGCCGTTTTAGGCTTAGGGGGAGGAACTTCCGGACTCCACAAGGCAGTGCGCCGCCCGAAAGGACGGGACGACGGGGCCATATCACCCCGTTGGACGGAAAGTGCAACAGAAAACAAACCGCCCGCAAGGGTAAGGGTGAAAAGGTGGGGTAAGAGCCCACCGCGTTTGCGGCAACGCAAACGGCACGGTAAACCCCGCACGGAGCAAGGCCAAGCCGGTCCACACGCTGCCCGCGTTCGTGACCAAGTAGGCCGCTTAGAGTAATGGCTATCCCGGCCCGCAAGGGCTGACAGAATCCGGGGTATAGGCTGTTAAAAAACCGCCGTGTGCAAACACGGCGGTTTTATTTTAACAGTAAAAACAACTAAGCGTTGGCTTGCGCTTCCTCACAGGGAGTCTTGCCCCCTACTTTTCCGCCCGGAGACAGCGGTACTTCAAACCAAAAAAAGGCTCCCTGCCCCAAGCCGGCGCTTTCCACCCCGATAATGCCGTTATGGGCATTAATAATTTCCTGGGCGATGGACAGCCCCAGCCCCCAGCCTTGTTTTTTTACGTTGCGGTCATTATCGGCTTGATGGAATTTTTGAAAGATTTTGCTCTTTTCCCCGTGGGAAATACCAGGCCCGTTGTCTGAGACGCAAAAGCGCAGTTTATCCCCCAACACAAAATAGCGCACTTCCACGCGCCCCCCCTGCGGGGCAAATTTTATGGAATTGCCCAACAAGTTGTTAATGGCCTGGGAAATGCGGAACCGGTCCGCGTAGACACAAATGTCAGTAGGATAATCATAGGTTACCAAAAAGATGCCTTTCTTCTGCGCATTGACCGTTTGCAAGGCAACCACATCGGCAATTAACGCGTTAAAAATAAAATTTTTAAAATCCATTTTAAACTTGCCGGACTCAATCATGGAAATATCCATCAGGTCCGCCATCAGCAGGTTCATATTGTCCGTGGCTTTAATAATATTGTTCAGGGCAATTTGGTCGTTATTTCCCCCGCCTTGCGGGTTATCCATCATCAGCACCGAGGTAAACCCCTGAATGGAAGAGAGCGGCTGGCGCAAATCATGCGCCACGATAGACATAAATTTGCTGCGTATTTCATTTAAGCGGCTTAGTTCCTGGTTGGAAAGACGCAATTTTTCCACCATGCCTTCCAATATGCCCACTTTGCCGGAAAGCTGCTGCTGCATACTGGCTATTTGCTGCTGATAGTTATGTTCCGCCTTCATAATGGTGCGGTTCATTTTCTTTAAAATAAACTTTTTGGTAATCCAATACGTAAATAAAGACAGCGTAGAGGCCACCAACAAAGAATAGGAAACAAACATTTCAAATGTATTCATAATACTCCCTAATCTATCTTTTCCCCAAGTACTTCTTCCAAAGCGCTCCGGGACACCGCCGCTTCGCGCAGCAGGCGGGGTTTCTTTTCAGCCAACGTAATAACGCTGGAAGCTACGGGGGACAGCGTCCCCCCCAAAAAAATAAAATCTGTTTTCCCGTCAAACGTGTTTAATAAATCCTCTTCCCGCGTAAGCGTGGGCTGGCCGTGCAAATTAGCGCTGGTGGAAGCCATAGGCGCCCCCATACAGGAAAGCAAACTCACCAAAAACTCATTGCCCGGAACCCGCAGCCCCAACGCCGCAAACCCGCGCAGCAACGCTTCCCCTTTGGGGCTGGGCGGTAAAATAATGGTTAACGCCCCGGGCCAAAAAGCTTGGGCCAATTTTTTAGCAGGTTCCTCCCATTGTACCACTTCTTGGGCCTGCCGCACCGTACCCGTTAATATTTGCAACGCGCTTACGGGCGGGCGGTTTTTAATTTCATACAGACGGGAAATGGATTTCTCATTAAACGCATTGGTGCCTATGCCGTATACGGTGTCCGTTGGGAACACCGCCACCGCCCCGGCGGTAATCTCCCGGGCGGCCCGGGTTATTAAATCGCTGGTCATTTCCCGTACGTTAAAAATCTGCGTTGTCATCGGGCTGTTCCTTATGGGGGCGGTCTATAATCATTACAAATTCCCCCTGCACTTTATTTTTTTTGGCTAAATTCTCTTCCAACTCGGCGGAGGTTCCCCTCAGCCATTCCTCATACACTTTGCTCAATTCCCGCGCCAAAATAACGGGCGTCTGCGGACCCAGCGTCTTGGCAATAAGGCCCAGCATTTTCACCACGCGGTAAGGGGACTCATAAATCACCACCGGGTTGCCTACGCCATAGGCGGTGGAAATCAATTTGGCGGCACGCCCCGGCTTGCGCGGCAAAAAGCCCAAAAAAGTAAAGGCCCCGCCCGTTATGCCGGCCCCCGCCAGCGCGCATGCCACCGCGCTGGGGCCCGGAAGAGAAGTTACTTTTACTCCCACAGCCAACGCTTCTTTAACCAGTTTCCAGCCCGGATCGGAAATACAGGGGGTGCCGCAGTCAGACACTAAGGCGCAATTTTTCCCGGCCTGCAAATGCTCCACGCAGCGGCGGATGGAAAAATCGTCATTTTCATTGTATCTAAAAAGCGGTTTGGAAATAGAAAAATGGGAAAGCAAAACCTGCGTACGGCGGGTATCTTCACACAGTACGGCGTCGCAATTTTTTAGCACGTCCAAAGCGCGCAAAGTAATATCTTGCAGGTTCCCAATGGGGGTAGGCACAATATACAACATATATTTAAGTATATAAAATAAACGCAACCCCGGCAGAAAAGCCCTTAAAAAGGCAAAATTTTTAAGCGTTTATACAGGGTTATTTTGTAAAATATTTAATTGTTATTTTATATATAAAAATTGAGGTTAACACAGAAAAGAAATGTCTAGAATTCTGTCCAAAATCAAACTGAATACCTTTGCCATTATTTTGGCAATTGTCGGCGTGGTAGCCGTTATGACGTGGATAGTTCCCAGCGGGGCCTATGACAAAATGGAAGTGGACGGGCGCCAAATAGTGGTGGCCGGGACATACCATTCCGTCCCCGCAAACCCCCAAGGTTTATTTGACGTATTAAAAGCCCCCGTGCAAGGTTTTTCCAACACGGCGGAAGTCATCGTGTTTTTGCTGTTTATAGGCGGGGTGCTTTCGGTAGTAGAAAAAACAGGCGCCATTGCGGCGGGTATTCAGGCGGCCAGCGCGTTTTTCCAGCGCCGGCCGAATTTGCGCTTTCTTTTCATCCCGCTTGGGATTATCACTTTCTCTTTATGCGGCGCCACCTTTGGCATGTGCGAAGAAGCCTTAATTTTTATTCCTATTTTTATCCCGCTGGCGCTTTCTTTAGGGTATGACTCCGCCTTGGGGACCGCCATTCCGTTTATCGGCGCGGGAGTAGGTTTTGCCGCTGCTTTCACCAACCCGTTTACCGTAGGCATCGCGCAGGGCATCGCCCAAGTGCCGCTGTATTCCGGTTTGGGATACCGCTTAATTATTTGGGCCATCTGCACCTGCGTGGTAATTACCTGGCTTTCTTTCTACGCGCGCAAAATACGCAAAAACCCGCAGGCCAGCCTAACTTATGAGTTTGACATAGAAAAACGCAAAGAGCTGAAACTAAACAAAGAAGAAACCCACATTACCCGCCGCCAAAAATGGGTGTTGTTGGCTTTTGGGCTGGGCATGGTGGGGTTAATTATCGGCGTATTAAAACCGCAGATATGCTCTTTTATTAAAGGCATGTGGGGCATTGATTTAATGCAAATGCTCCATTTGGAAGCTTCCGGCTGGTATATTACCGAAATTGCCGCCCTGTTCCTGGGAGTGGGTTTCTTATGCGGTATTTTGGGCCGCATGAAAATGAGCCAGTTTAATGATGCGTTCTTTGACGGGGTACGCGGCATGGCGGAAATTGCCGTACTGCTTTGCTTCGCGCAAGCCATCGTAATTATTGCCAATAACGGACATATCTTAGACACCATGCTAAACTGGATGTCTTCCGGCATTAAACATTTGCACCCGGTGTGCGCCTCCTGGGCCGCCATGATGCTGCAAACGGTGATAGACTTTTTTATCCCCTCCGGATCCGGCAAAGCCGTGCTGACCATGCCCATTTTGGCGCCGCTGGCGGACTTAATCGGCATTACCCGCCAAACGATGGTACTAGCTTTCCAACTGGGCGGAAGCTGGCTGAACATGGTAATACCTACGGACCCGGTAACCATTGCCGCCATCGGTTTTGCGCGCATCGCGTATGGCAAATGGCTAAAATGGATGTTGCCGCTTTTGCTGTTAATGTACGTGTTGTCTTTTATATTCTTAGTGCCGCCGTATTTAATGAAGTGGCAATAATTTTGATATCCCGCCGCAATTTTTTGGGGAAACCCTTGTTTGAGCCGGCGGGATATTTTTTATAGAAAAAGAAGTACCTTAACCCGTACTAAAAAGAGGAAAACAAAGAAAAAAATGAAAAAACTGCTGTGCAACACATACTTCCTGGTATTTGCCATTATGCTGCTTGTGGCGGCATTAACTTGGATTGTACCCACCGGCCAATACACCCGCGTGGAAGTAGACGGTAAAACATACGTGGAGGCCGGTTCCTACCATAAAGTGGCCCCCGCCCCGCAAGGTATAAGCGTATTAAAAGCCCCGGTGGAAGGGTTTACCCAATGCGCGGAAATCATTGCCTTTATTTTGGTGGTAGGCGCCTTGTTTACCGTGATAGACCGTACCGGCGCCATCAATACGGTCATTAAAAAAATCAGTTATTTCTTTTCCACCCACCCCCAATACAGGAAATTTTTTATTCCTTCCTGTATGTTTATGTTCTCGCTGTGCGGGGCTTTGTTTGGGATGGAAGAGGAAACGCTTATCTTTATCCCCATCTTTATCCCCCTAGCTATTTCTTTGGGATATGATACCGTGGTGGGGATGTCCATCCCGTTTATCGGGGCGTTTACGGGGTTTTCCTCCGCGTTTGTAAACCCGTTTACGGTGGGTATCGCCCAAACCATTGCCGAACTGCCTATGTATTCCGGCTGGGAGCTGCGCTTAGGGGTATGGTTTTTATTCACTTCCGTTGTGGCGGCGTTCTTTACCATTTACGGGGAACGGGTACGCAAAAACCCCACCAAAAGCTTAACCTACAAAATGGATTTGGAAAAACGCGCCGAATTACAAGTAATTAATGACGTGGTGGTGGACGACTCCTTCCGCCTAACCCGCGCGCACAAATTGGTGTTGGCCTCTTTTGCGCTGGGTATGGGGGTGTTGTTCTTCGGCATCATTAAATACCAGTGGTATATGACGGAAATTGCCGCCGTTTTCCTGGGCGTTACCATTGCCTCGGCTTATTTTGGCAAATTAAACATTAACCAAGCGACCGATGCCATTATCGCTGGCGCGCAGTCCATGGTAAGCGTATGTATTTTAATGGCGTTGGCGCGCTCTATTGTAATTGTAGCCACGAACGGATACATCTTGGATACGTTCCTGCACGCCATGACCAAAGGCATAGGTTCTTTGCCTTCTGTACTGGCGCCGCAGGCGATGTTCCTGATACAAACCGCGCTGAATTTCTTTATTGCTTCCGGCTCCGGCCAAGCGGTGCTGACTATGCCTATTATGATCCCACTGGGGGATTTGGTGGGCGTATCGCGCCAAGTGGTTATTTTGGCCTACCAGTTTGGGGAAGGCTGGGGAAACCCCATTATCCCCACCGCTCCGGTTACCATGGGCGCCTTGGCCCTGGCCGGAATTTCTTACCCCCAATGGGTCAAGTGGTTCTGTAAGTTGGAAATCATACTGATTGTGCTTTCCATGCTGGTGCTTATTCCGGCATATTATATTTGGTAAAATAATGGGGTCCGAAAGGACCCCATTTTTTATTAGTCAGGCAAAGCCTTATGTTACCCGAACTGACCACCCTCACCTATCTTTCCGCTTTGGACTGGGCCGTATTTTTTGCCATTTTGGCCCTTACCGCCGGGGTGGCCATCTACGGGAATTTGCGGTTAAAAAAAGGCGGAAACAAAGCGCTGGACTATTTGCTAATGGGCCGGCGGCTTACGCTCCCCCTGTTTGTAGCCACTTTGGTTGCCACGTGGTATGGCGGCATTTTTGGCGTAAACGAAATTACGTTTAATTACGGCATTTACAATTTTGTAACCCAAGGGGCTTTTTGGTACATAGCTTATCTGATTTTTGCATTTTTTATTGCGGGAAAAATCGCGAAATACAACTCCCTCACCCTGCCTGATTTGGCGGGAAGTATGTTTGGCCCACGGGCAAGCAAAGTGGCGGCGGTATTTACGTTTTTTTATATCACCCCTATTGCGTACGCGCTTAGCTTGGGCATGTTTTTAAATATGGTGTTTGGCATAAGCATATTGAGCGGAATGATTTACGGAACGCTGTTTGCGTGTTTGTACTCTGTTTGGGGCGGGTTTAAAAGCGTGGTGTTTTCAGACCTAGTACAGTTTTTTGTAATGTGCATTTCCGTACTGCTAGTGGTGTTATTTTCCATACATACGTTTGGCGGAATGGAATTTTTAAAGGCTAATTTGCCGGCAAGCCATTTTTCTATTACGGGCGGGAATGGAATCATGAACACCCTTATTTGGGGCTTTATTGCCCTTTCCGCCTTAATTGACCCCAGCTTTTACCAACGCTGTTTTGCCGCCCAGTCCCCCTCCGTAGTAAAAAAAGGAATCATCATTTCCACCTGTATTTGGTTTTGTTTTGATTTGTGCACTACGGCGGGTTCTTTATACGCGAGGGCGGTTTTGCCGCAAGCCCAGCCGGGAGAAGCCTACTTTTTTTACGCCATACAATTATTGCCCAATGGGTTAAAAGGCTTTTTTGTGGCGGGGATTTTGGCGATTATTTTGTCCACATTAAATTCTTTCTTATTTATCGCGTCCAACACGCTGAGTTTTGACTTACTCAGAACCCGGTTTAAAAACGTGGTGTTCTCCAACCGCGTTGCGCTGTTTGTGGTGGGCGGGCTGGCTGTCTTTATGGCGGGGATATTCCATGGCAGTTTTAAAGAGATTTGGCTGACGTTGGGCTCTTATTTTTCCGCCTGTTTGCTGGCGCCTATTTTAATGGGCTATATTTTCCCCGGGAAAATATCGGACAACCAATTTGTTTTGGCTTCTTTGTCCAGCGCGGCCGGTATGACCCTTTGGCGTTTTCTGCCACGCTGGCTGGCCGGAAATACGGATAACTGGCAAGCGGGCCTAAGCGGCGCGGCCCAAACGCTGGACCCGTTCTACATTGGGTTGGCCATTGGGCTGATAATTTTATTTATCATATGCTTGCAACAAAAAAATGAAAAAACAATTAAGCGCATTACTTATAGGTAACGGGCAGTGCCCGTCCCCGGAATTATTACAAAGATTAGCCGCAAAAGCAGATTTTATTTTGGCGGCGGACGGCGGCGCGCAAAAAGCCGCGCAGGCGGGCGTAACGCCGGATAAAATTATAGGGGATTTTGATTCCCTGGAACCCGCAAGCTGCTGGCCTAAAGAAAAACTGCTGCATATTCCCCGCCAAGATAACACGGATTTGGAAAAAGCCTTAGACTACCTGCAAGACAATCACTTTACCGCTGTCACCATTGTGGGCGGAACAGGCGGAAGGTGGGATTTTTCCATAGGCAATTTCCTTTCCGCATATCCTTACTTAGACAAAATGGATATTTGCTTTGCGGCAGACAGCTGGCAAATTTTCCCCCTTATTAAACCCGCCCAAAAAACCGTCCGCCCCGGCACCAGGGTAAGCCTGATACCCGTTTCCCCTTGCCAAAACGTCACCCTAAAAGGGCTTAAATACCCGCTGGCAAACGCCCGGTTGGAACTGGGCCGCACCGGGCGCACCTTAAGCAACCTTTCCGTTCAAACGCAAATAGGCGTACACTTTACCAACGGATATTTGCTTTTATATATAGAAGATTAAAAAATAAGAACAACCAATTAAACCCGGGCTTTTTTAAGCCCGGGTTTTAAAATAATAAAATAAACACTCCGGCCAGCTCCCCCTGCGCAGTATTATTGCCCTATAAACACCCCTGAAACGAGAACGGCCCCCCTTTTGGGGAGGCCGTTTCCTCTTTGCATAGTAAAGCAAGGAGGTCTCGTGAGAAATTACCAGCCGTTTTTTTCCACCTTATCAAGAACACATTTATGTCCCGGCCAGGCGTTAATCGTACATTCACAAATATCCCCATTGCGTTCCTCAATGAGTTTACACCCCCTGAAACCAACACCACTGGCATACTCATACCCTGAACCCAAACTATAGAAACAGTATGTATCCTGTGGTTCTCCGGTACCAAGATACATTACAGAACAACTTCGACCTTTTACACTACTACTATCATTACCAGGACAACGCACCATAGAAGAAGCAGAAGAGTTAACAATATCTGGATAAACAGACTTATATGTCAAGGCCTTATTGGAAGTACATCTTTCGGCGCCAGCAGTTAGAACATCATACGCATTATAAGTCACTGTAGTATTTACAGGAACACTTGTTCTCGGCCCCCATGCATAAGTTTTTTTCCAACAAATCTCATCCGTATCAGGAGTACCAGGACAACATTCCGCTTTATGGCTGGCTTTGTAGGCGGCATTGGAACAGTCCTGGGCGGAACATTCTTTATCCCAAGCTCCCCACTTGCAAGTAGCCGTATTGCAAGTCCGTCTGCGATAAGTTCCATCTGGGCATTTTTCT
>NZ_CASEZB010000015.1:0-42766 GCF_949292495.1 Candidatus Avelusimicrobium aviculae | reverse complement strand
GTATCGGCAGTGATAAACGCAGTGACTTAATTTGGTAAGTTCCATATTGAGATGGTACTAAATATGAAGATTTGGGGATACACACTCCATCCCTCGGGCTTACGCCCGGGGTTTATTGTGAGCAGTAGTTATAAAAACCCCTTATTTTATAAGGGGTTTTGTTTTATTTACACTTAGTATTTAAACTGACCTTTTTCATATACTGTTATTATTTTGCCGTTCTTTAACCGGGCTTGCACCAATTTGTCTTCCGTATTAATTAAATCCCAATGCAGGGCGGAAGAGTTAAAACCCAGTTTCTTTTTTAACTCAGGCGTTAAACGGGAAACATTGCCACTGTAGGTATCCGCGTAACTGGCGCCCACCGCCACATGGCAGTTGCCGTACTTACCGCCGAAGTTTTCATCATATAAAATATCCGCCATAAACTTGGTAATTTTGGAAAAGCGCCTGTCCGTTAAAGAAAATTCCCCAATTTGGCAGGCGCCCTCGTCCATCGCCAGCATTTTACGCACAAAATTCTGCCCCTGCTGGGCGGTGGCTTTTACAGCGCGGCCGTTTTTAAATTCCAGCTTAATGCCTTTAACATAGTTGCCGCTGCGGTAAGAGGATAAATCCGCAAAGTACACCCCGCGCGTGCCGCGCCAATCCGGCGAAGTAAAAATTTCAAACGAGGGAATATTGCACCCGCCGCCCGATACAAAACGGCGTTTTTCCCCCAGCAACACTTCAAAATCCATATGGGCGGACTGTACGCGGAACGTTTCCACCGGCAGGGAGGACAGCCACTTGGCTATTTCTTCCATTTGGGAGGTTACTTCCCGCCATTTCTTGACCGGGTCCTTCTCGTTTAAAAAGCAGGCGCGCGCAATTTGGGCCGCATATTCCTTTACGCTGAGCCCGGCGCGTTTGGCCAGCTCCGGCGTGGGGTAATTGCACAATGTCCAGGAAAAAAGCCCTTTTTGTTCGCGCGCGTCTAAGATTTCCCTAAGGGGTTTGCGCGCTACGGCCGCTTTGGCCAAGCGGGAAGGATCCGTATTTTTTAGGCTGGTCAAATCCGCAGGGGCGCGCAGAGAAATCAGGCCGTTCACCCCCTGCTGCAGCTCCTTATCCCACGGGGAAACAAAAGTTAATTGTTTATCATCCCCCAACGTGTAAAACAAGCGGGCAAACTCTTCCGGATTATCCTGCCGAACCACCACATGAAATTTGTTTTCCAACATTTTCTTGTAAAGGCTTTGCGCCAAAGGCAGGGCCAAAGGCTCATAACGAAGCAACACCACATCATATGGTTTAAATTTTCCGTTGCGGCGGGCCGTTTGCAGGGCCCAAAGCATTACATCGGCGTATTTATCGGTTTGGGTTTTGGTTAAAAACATTGGTTTCCCCCTCTGTAATTATAATGTTATAATACAAAAAAAGACACCGGGAGAAAATATGAAGAAATTTGTTTTATCCTTTTTACTTGCCTGTACGGTGCTGCCTTTATGGGCTGACGTTTCCCCCAAACCGGAAATGCAATTTACTTTTATTTACAATACGGCTGACAAGTCCCCTATTGCGCCGGACGCCAGCGAACAAATCCAATGCGAAGACAACCAATGCATGGACCCCAAACCCTTAGGCACATATGGACTGCAAAAATTATATTGTTCGGCGGATAAATGCTTCTCCATTGCATATGGCTACGCGCATTACCAAAAATTAATTATCGGTTTTGAAGACGGCACAAAAAAAGAAAGCAATATTTTCAAAACACCGGCCGCTTTACGCTCCAGTTTTAACGTATATGTAAACCCGGATAATTTAGAAGTGCAGCTTTCCCCCGTACAAAAGCCTTACAGCAATTTGGTAAGAAGAGACGCTTGGGCTTCTTTATTAATTATCCTGTTGCTGGAACTGGCCGCCGCGTGGGCTTCTATTTCCTATATGCACAAACCGCTGCGTATTTTATACGCCGTGGCGGGAGCCAATATACTTAGCATGTTTGCCACGTGGTTTTTTTTGGCGGGGTATATACGGGAAACAGCGTTCTTGTGGATATTCTGCCTGTTGTTTGAAAGCGTGTTTATTTGGGCGTTTAACCGCAAATACCTTACGTTGACCAATGCGTTTAATCTAAGCTTAGCCACCAATGTTACCAGCTATTCCTTGGGAATGATGATTTCCTTCTGGATAGCCCCCTGGCTGTTTTAACCCATAAAAACCCCGCTTAAAAAGCGGGGTTTTTATTATATTAAAAACACTCAAGCGAAACAGCCATCACCATCATCCCAGCCACAACCCCCCAAATCACTTGGTGTCCGTCCCCATATTCATGGGCGGTGGGAAGCAGCTCGTCCAGCGCGATATATACCATAATCCCGCTGATAAGCGCAAACATCACGCCAAAAGCGGCTTCGTTAAGTAAAGAACGCAAAAGCAAAAAGCCGATTAGCGCCCCCACCGGCTCCGCCAACCCGGAAAGGGCACTATACCAAAACGCTTTGCCGCGCCGGCCCGTGGCGTGATATACAGGCAGTGCGACAGCCACCCCTTCCGGTATATTGTGTATTCCCACCGCCACGGCAATAGAAATACCCAAAGAAGTATTCTCCATAGACGCCATAAACGTAGCCAACCCTTCCGGGAAGTTATGCGCCGCCAATGCAAGCGCCGTAAAAATTCCCAAATGTTTTAACTTGGCGGATTTATCCAAAGTGTGTTCCTCTACATGGTGGGAAGGAAGCAGCGTGTCTATCAGCCATGCCAGCACAATGCCCGCAAAAAACAGGCCCACTCCCGTCCAGCCCGCCATGCGCGCGCCATATAAGGCAGAGAGTGCTTCTTTGGCTTGGGGTAAAAGTTCCATAAAAGAAACATAAATCATCACCCCGGCGGAAAAGCCTAGTCCTAAAGACAAAACCCGCAAGTTTTCTTTTTTGATGACAAACGCCAACCCCCCGCCGATAGCCGTGGCCGCGCCCGCCAAAAAACTTAAAAATAAAGCCTGTAATACTTGACTATTCATACGTATACTATACTAAAAATAAGTTTTTACCAAAAAGATATAATACCTGTATGTCAGCAAACACCGATATTATTGTAACCGATGAATTTAAAGACGCCCTGGCCCTGCTGGAAAACCGCCCCGCCATTAAGCCGCTTATTTTTATAACCGGCCGCGCGGGTACCGGAAAAACCACGTTACTGAAATATTTTTCCACCCATACCACGCGCAATTTGGTGGTACTAGCCACTACCGGCCTGGCGGCCATTAACGTGCGCGGGCAAACGGTACACTCTTTTTTTAGGCTTAAGCCGGGTAATTTGCTGGATGTGGAAAATTTAAAGCCCCTTCCGCGCAAAACAGTGGACGCGCTGGATTCCATTATCATTGATGAAGCTTCCATGCTGCGCGCAGACTTGCTGGACGCGGTAGACTACATTTTGCGCATTTCCACCCATTTAGATGAACCCTTTGGCGGGAAGCAATTAATTTTATTTGGGGATTTATACCAGCTCCCCCCGGTGGAAGAAAAACCTTCCGGCGGGTTGTTTGATTATTTCCGCTCCGTCTATAAGAGTCCCTATTTTTTTGAGGCCCGGGTCTGCCGACGCCTGCCTACCGCCGTATTTGAACTAAAGCGCATCTTCCGCCAACAGGCTGACCCGGCCTTTGCTCAACTGCTTAACAAAATACGCGAAGAAACCATCACTCAGCCTGAACTGGACACCCTGCTTAACACCCGCAAAACAACCGCTCAACCGGAAAATGCAGAAGGCAGCATTATTTTAGCCCCCACCAACCGGGAGGCTTCTACACGCAATAACTTCTATTTATCCAGCCTGCCCGGGCAAGAATTCACTTACGAAGCGCAAATAGTGGACGCGTTTAAAACAAAAACCCCTCCGGCGGAGCAGAGTCTGCGCCTAAAGCAAGGAGCCAAAATTATGATGCTGGTTAATGATGACAACTGGGTGAACGGAGACATCGGCACCGTATACGCTTTGGGGCCGGATTTTATTAAAGTGGAATTAAAAGGCAATATTTACACGGTGGAACCGCATATTTGGGAAGACATTAAATATGAGTTCAACCCCCTTACCCAAAAGCTGGAACCCAAAGTGCAAGGATTTTTTAAACAATATCCGTTAAAGCTGGCCTGGGCCATTACCATACACAAATCCCAAGGGCTTACGTTTGACAGTATTTATTTGGATATCGGCCGCGGCGCTTTTGCCCCCGGGCAAACCTATGTGGCTCTGAGCCGCTGCCGCACGCTGGAAGGAGTACATTTAAAAAAAGATATTACCGTGCAAGATGTATATTGCGACCCGCGCGTAAAAGCCTTCTTTCACTACGTGCATACCAACCGCCCGCTGTAACTTAAAATAAAAACCCCGTATGTACGGGGTTTTTATCATAAAAGCGGCCTTACAACTAATTAGCGCACCAACCGGCAGTTCCATCACTACAGCAGGCAGATACCGGTGTATCTATGCCGCAAAAATCAGCGCACAAATCTTTTCCCGCATCATTTACGGCGTGACATATAATGTGTCTTTGGGTGTAATGCCGATATAAATAATATTTATACTGCAAATCTTCCCCGGCGGAAACACGGTCAGCAGAAACGCCGGGCTCCCCCAATACAATATAAAATCCGTTTTCACTGGTTCCGGCAACAGCATCCCCTTTCGTATAAAAACTGTTCCCACTCACATTTTTAAGAGCGATATCCAATCCTTCCAAAGAAGAGGCATACCTGTTTGTTTGCATATATTTACGTTGTTGGGCCTGTACTAGCGTATTTATCATATTCACCGCTTCCGTCATGCGGGATCTTTCCACTGCTTTAAAATATTGCGGAATCGCCATAGCAGCTAATATACCTATAATCAATACCACAACCAACAACTCTATTAAGGTAAACCCTTTATTGGGGGACATGAATTTCCTCCTAATCTAATTATATGGATTTATGATACTAAAAACCATAAAACGAGATAGCAATAAAATAAAACCCCGGCTTAACAGCCGGGGTTTTTTAGCATAAACGAACAATTATTTGTTGTACGGGGTGAGCGATTCCGTATAAATGGCGCGCACGGCTTCTTTATCCGCCTTGGTGGGGGCAATGCCCAACAACCCGCCTAAGGAAGGCGTATTGAAAGCCAAGTCTACCAATTTGTCCACATCGGAAGCTTTGAAACCTTCATCTTCCAGCTTATGGGTGGAACCCACGGAGAACAGCCATTTTTCCACGCCTTTGGCTACGGCCTGCGCTTCCGCCGCGTCTCCTTTCAAACCGGGCACGATGGGAGCCAATACGTCCGCCAAAGTGGCAGGGCGGGCCGCGTAAATATTTTTAAGCACAGCCGGCAGCAACATGGCCAACCCCAAGCCGTGGGTCAGGTTCGGGTTTACGCCGGAAAGCGGGTGCTCCAACGCGTGCGTATAGTGCAAGAGGCCGTTATCAAAGCTGATACCGGCAATTAAAGCCGCATACGCCAAGAAATAGCGGGCTTCCAAGTTGGACGGATCTTTCAAAGCCACCGGCAAATATTCGTGCACCAATTTCACCACGGAAATAGCCAGGTCAATAGCATACGGGGAAGCCACCAGTGTGGTGGACGCTTCCACCACGTGGTTTACCGCGTCAATAGACACGTAGCGGGTTTGGTCCTCAGACAGGCCGGTCATCAAAGCCGGGTCGTCAATGGAATAGAGCGGGTAAATGCAATCGTAAGCAATGGCCGGTTTGAAGTTCTTTTCTTCAATGCTTACCACGGCAAAGCGGTTGGCTTCAGAGCCGGTTCCGTGGGTCAGGTTGATGGCGATAATCGGGGCGGCTTCGGTAGGAGTGAAAGTAAACTCGTAGAGTTCTTCCGCCGTTTTGCCCGGGTTCTTCATCAAAATGGCCACGCTTTTGCCCGCGTCAATAGCCGATCCGCCGCCAATGGCCAACATGGCCTTGGCGCCAAAATCAGCCGCCATTTTGGCCGCTTCGTTTACATGGTGCGTATTGGGGTTGGGGGTTACTTTGTCATAATGGACATAAGTAATGCCGTTATCGGCAAAGGCTTTGGTTACATGATCCCACGCGCCGGTTTTTTTATAGGCGCCGCGGCCCGTCATTACAATCAGTTTATCCAATCCGCGCGCTTTTAAATCTTTACAAATATCCCCTATTTTGGCTATGGCCCCCACTCCAAAATAAACGGTGGTGCGGCTGCGGATTTCGCGTACTTCGTTAATATTAATGTCTTTTTCCCACATATAAACCCTCCTAAAAATATGCGACTGCCTTCCTAATTACTATAACATTTTGCAGCCCCGCGTAAAAGACCCAGCAGGCCCTTGCAAAACCAAACTTTTCCGCTAAGAACCCGGGGCGTTCAACCCCGGGAAATTAAGCGGCAATATTGCTAATAACCAAATGGTTCTAAGAAACGGCGGTAGGAAGCCTCGTCCCCGCCGCTGGCTTGGCGGGCCTGCTCTTCCAAATACGCTTTGGGAGATTTTCCGCCCAAGGCGGCAGAGGGCTGTTGGGCGTTGGCCCCAGCTTTAACCAATAACTGATAGGCGGAGGACTTTTGCTGTTTGGCGGCTAAATCAATAGGGCGAAGGCCGTTGTCGTCAGCCAAATCCGGGTTGCCTTTTTGCAAGGCAAGGCCTTCCAAAAGCATGGAAAACACATTGCTGTCTCCCACAGTGGCTAACAATAAATAAGGGGAATTTTTGCCGTCTTTTACCCGCGGGTTTACATTGGCCCCGGCTTTAATCAGGTAAGCTATGCGCGCAAAACCCGCGCGGCGTTGGTTGGCCTGGGCTTCGCGCTCAGATTGGCGATCAGCGCTTCCGCCGTCCAATAAAATAAATTTGGCGCCCACATTTTCCACCGCCACCATTAACGCCGTACGTCCGCCCTCAAAACTAAAAGCGTTGACGTCCGCCCCGCGCCGGATAAGCGCCTCCAACTCTTGCCAGCTAAAAGCCTTGTTGCTGTTAATCAGAGCGACAAACTCTTCCTGTGCCGCGGCCGCCCCATCTTGCTGGGCCTGCTGCACACGGCCGGAAAGCACCTCACTCAACCCGGCCGCCTGCACAGGGAATACCCCCAATAAAAAAACCAATGTAAATAAAATTTTCATAGGTCTGTTTCCTTATAACATGTACGCTTTATATTATTAAGTATAGTAAAAAAAAAGTTTTTAACAAGGCAGACTAATTATTTATAACACTTTGCAAACACAGCCAATTATGTAAAAATATATATATGGTTAAAAATACCACCAAAGAAACAACCGTTATTGAGCCGGAAATTTTGGACGAAAAAGGCCAAGTAATCCATAAACCGGCCGACCACGCCCGCCCCAAAGGGGACAACGGCGGCTTTTTTGGCGGCCTACTGGTGCTGGCTTTTGGTTTTTTAATGACACTGCTTGTGGGTATTTTTACCGTATGCGTAATACTGCCGCTTATGCTAATTGGCAAAATTTTAGGTTTTCAAATACATACTTTTCGCAAATAAAAAAGCCCCGGTTAAACCGGGGCTTTTTAATAACAGCGGGCTATGATTAGAAATATAAAATCTTAAAGCCCAGCATTAATTCCCAATCCTGCGAGTATTTATTCCCCGCCAAATGCCACCCGCCGCGGATATAGGCCGACGTGCCCACATTAATCATGGTACCCAATTCAAACTCACCAATCAGTTCCGCCTCGGATTTATTTACATAATCCACCGTGTAGCGGGGGTCAAACTCAAACCACCAGTGGTTGGGGGATACATAACCCAAGATCATGCGGTAGCGGCTTTCGTTAATGTCTTCCCGGCCGGAGCTGCCCGCAAAAGAAAAAATATGGCGGTATTCCGTTTCCACAAAGAAACGCGGGCTTAACTTCCACACTAAAAATATTTCCGGCTCGACCACCCATTTGCCGTCACCCAAATCCCGGTGGGTAGCGGTGGGCATTACCAGTTCGGACCCAACCCCATAAGAAAACACTTTATCCGGGGAGTATTGGGTATAATACCCGGCTACCATAATATCCCCCAAGCCTTTTTGGGTGTAATCCCCGTCCGACATACGCAAAACAGGAATTTCGGACTGGAACTTCCAGTTTTTATTTAATTTAAAAGAAGGCTTTATTTCCACCGTAGCCACTGTTTTGTTGGCGCTGTCATCTTTGGCTTTAAAGCGGGGTTTAATTTCCAAAGAAGTAATGTTTTCCGTAGGCAAAATCCCCCGTACGTATACCTCATCCTGCACATAGGCAAAGGCAGGGGCATACAGGCTGGCAAACAAAACCAACCCCATTAATTTTTTCAACATACAAGCTCCTATTCAATGAATATACTGTGATACACTAATATAAGAGATAAAGGCAGTTTGAATATTGTAGCAAAAGAGCGTTTTGGCTTTCAAACCAAGCTTTTTAAAAGCAATTATGCCAAAGGCAAATTAATTTGATATAATAATTAAGTACTTCTTATACCACACACCGTTTTTGGAGAGGTGGCCGAGTGGTTTAAGGCACAGTCCTGGAAAGACTGCATACGGGAAACCGTATCGAGAGTTCGAATCTCTCCCTCTCCGTATCTTTTTTATAACTTTTAGAGCAAACTCCCCGACGGAAAAATTATCCGTCGGGGAGTTTTTCGTTATTCCACTAAAATTTGCTCTAAATAGGGCTGCGTGGGCAAAATAACGGGGAAACGGCTTTCCCATGCTCTGTTTGCCAAAAAAGAAGTGAAATTTGGGAGAAATTAAGCTGTAATTGTTATAATGCTCATTATGAATAAAGAACAAATGATGAGCTGTTTTTCTATTATGCGCAACCGCATAGCAGTCAATGCCTTATCTCTTGGGGCACTTGTTAATCCCCAGAATACATTTCAAGTAAAATCTTATGAAATAGATGAAAGTAGTCGAATTTTTGCGATTCCTGAAGATTTTTCAGTTCTAAAACCTTATTTTCGGGATGTATTGGTTAATGCTGCCATTAGAAATGGAATCGAAGATTTTGAATATCTTTTATGTTGTATTTATATCTATCTTTCTCAACAAACGCAAAAAGAAGTTCCCCAAGAAGATATTAGCAGATTTTCAAGAGAAACTTTCCATAACAAATTACTAAAAATAGACAAATTATTGGATGGGAAATTAACACCCCATTTAGATATTTGGAAAAATATCCAATATATTCGTAATGCTATCACTCATCATGGGGGTAATATGGTAAAAGAAGATGTTGTTTTATATATTCCCACTCCGCAGTTTGACATGAAGATAACCCACGAAAATGCACCAGATCCTATTACAAGAGAAAAACACGTTAATCTGCAAATAGAAATCATTCCTAAATTTATTACAAAAAAATTAAAAAAGAATGAGCGGATAGAATTCTCGGATAAAGAAATTAACGGGTTATTAGTGGGACTCTATAATTCAATTGAATGGCTCCAAAAAATTGTAATAGGTTAAAAAATTTCTGAATATCTTCAACCAATATATCCACTGTCTTTATCAAATGGAATTTGTAGTGTATTGGACTTATGCTCTGCCGTGCAAACGGACAGCTTGATCGTATTGTTAGCGTTTCCATATAAGAAAATAATTTTATCTTCTTTTTGTATATCTATTATTGGGAGTCTAATGTCGGATAAGGCTGGTTGAATGTTGCCCTCGTGACGTTTGCATTGTATAGTAACTATAATAGCAATTTGCAGGTCGTGGGCCAATTTTCTCAGTTTTGCCAATATACGGTTTGTTTCGGTTTGAGCTTCTTTAATTAACTGGAAATAATCTATAGCTACGACTTTGACTATTGTGCCTGTTTGGGATAATTCTTTATATAGTCGGTAGGTTTGCTGGCAAATTCTATCAATATGAATAGCGGCTGTATCATCAATGTATAACGGAGATTTCTGCAAATTATCTAATGTCGGCAGAATAAGCCGTTTGTGTTGTTCCTGGGAAAAGTAACCGTTTCTCAAAAGTTCAATTTTTACCTTACTTATTTTGGCTACTAAGCGTTCATATAGACTGTTCCTTCCCATTTCTATAGAGAAAATGGCCGTCGGAATATGCTGCGACACGGCAGTGTGTGCCACCACATTTGTCAGGAAAGCCGTTTTTCCTTGCCCGGGTTTGGAGGCTACAAAGGTCAGCTTGCCTGGTTCTAAGCCGCCAATGATAGCATCTAATGACTGGATTCCCGTAGGGATAAAATATTTATTTGTATACATATTGCCTCCTTTTTTATAGTTTAAATAATCATTGCGACAGCCTTCGGTCGTTTTTTAGCTTCAGTAAATCTTTGACGCTTAAAACCTCTTTTGAAACGCCGGATAGGATATTCAAAATGGTTTTAGCGGGTAAAAAGGATATTTCTAATAGCCGGGATATATAGCTGTCAGTACAACCTTCTTGCTTTGCTAATTCTAAGATAGAAGAAGCCTGACCGGAGAATAGTTTTTCCCTCAAGGCATAACTTTGGCAAATAATTCGTACCAAGGGCACTCTGGGAGAATTGGGAGCCGGGCATTGTTCGCCTAAAATTATCTTTTTCCCTTTGCAAGCCCGTCTGATTTGGAAAGGATATTCAAAACTTTCAAGCGAATCTGCGGAGATAAGTTTAAACGAGCGTTTTTCCGCTAAAGAGAGTAAAATTTCTCTGATTTGGGCGAGGGATACGGTCAATCTTAACGTATTGGGAAATAAATCAACTCTTGCAACGAGTAATCTTCTTGTTTCAGTAGGTAGGGATAGCTGTGGGAGTTGCTTTTTAATGTCTTGTTGTAAAGATATGTGGATGTTTGATAACAGCGGGGTTAAAAATGCCGGAGAAGTTAACAGTTCTTTTAATCGTTGGGTAACAAAATTTTCTAACTCTCCGGCGGGAACTTGTGTAATAATCCCTAGTTTTTCTCTTTCCTGCTTAATCATGGCTTGGCTGGTATAATATCGTCTTTTCTTGCTGCCGGATCCACTGGCTTTTGGGCTCATGCGGTTTCCGTTATCGTCAAACAGTTTGCCGGCTAAAAAGCTGGGGTGCGTGTCATGCCGTACACGATTTACCTGGTGGTCAGAAATAATTTGCTGGACGGAAGCGAAAAGCTCTGTGGTGACTAACGCTTGATGCAGGCCCGGATACCAAATCCCTTTATGCCCAACTTCCCCAATATAAACCCGGTTGGATAGGATGCGATGCAGGTTAATCTTGGTGAAGGGCTTACCCAAAGAGGTTTGAATATTATTTTCCCGGACCCAATCCAATAGTTTCCCTACGCTTTTTAATGAATGATATTGTTTGAACAAAGATTTTAATATAGCGGCTTGTTGTGGGTGGGGGATGAGTTTCTTGTCCTTGCGTTCGTAGCCAAAAGGGGGATATCCGCCCATCCACATTCCCTTCTTTTTGCTGGCGGCGTATTTGTCCCGGATGCGTTCCGCCGTTACTTCTCGTTCAAATTGTGCAAAAGATAACAGCATATTAAGCGTTAAGCGGCCCATGCTGGTTGTAGTATTAAAGTGTTGTGTAATAGACACAAAAGACGCTTGGTGGGCGTCGAGCACTTCTATAATTTTGCTGAAATCCATTAAACTGCGGGTTAAACGGTCTATTTTGTAGACGACGATAATATCAATTTTTCCCGTTTTTACATCTGAGAGTAATTGTTGCAGAGCCGGGCGTTCCAATGTGCCTCCGGAATATCCTCCGTCGTCATAAGCCGTTGGAATCAGAATCCAATTCTCCGATTTTTGGCTTTTAATATACGCTTCACAGGCCTCCCGTTGGGCTTGCAGGCTGTTAAAGTCCTGTTCTAGGCCTTCTTCGGATGATTTTCGCGTATAAATGGCGCATCGAATAGGTTTATTTATCATTTTTTACTCCAAAGAATACTTTCCCATTCCATTGTTTGCCTGTGATTTCCCGGGCGATAGCGGATAAACTCTTATAGGTTTGGCCATTATATAAATAGCCGTTTGAAACGACTTCCACTTTATGCTGAATGCCTTTATAAGAGCGCACAAAGCAAGCCCCTTCGGGAAAGGTTTTTTCTTGGGGGCGGTTTATTGTGTCTTGTTCTAGGTTTTTCTGTGCTTGGGCGAGTCGTCTGAAGAAATGCTTCGGATTGATTTTATTTTCGTAGGCTTGTTTATACCACGTTATATATCTAATCAGCAAGGATTTCCTCAAATTGGGCATCGGTTCTTTAATATACTTGGCCCAGATTTTAACCAGTTGCTCGTTTGTCAGCGTTTTGAGTTGTTGCATATTCCCTCCCACGTATATTACCGCTTACGTGGGAGAGATAGTCAAGTTAATTCTGTTGAAGATATTTCTGCAGCATACCGTGTAGCGTATGTTTTAGGGATAGGGGTTCCACAATGCGAATATTCGGAAGCCAAGGCATAAGCGGCAGCAAAACTTCTTCATCTTGGGAAATGGTGGTTTCGAGGGTTATGCTGCCGTCTTTGGCTTTGGTTATGATTTTTTGCCTGGGGAAATAATCCCGTTTTTCAAAATAGGGGGCAATATCGGCCTTAATAGCCAAAACCACGCGTTTTTGGGTCTGTTCGTTAAAAAATACGTTTGTGCTTGATTTTAAGGCGTTTAACGCTGTTTTAGAGGGGGTAAATCGTTCTTGCGTATTGCGGATATCCAAAATACGGTCTAAACGCAGAGTTTTTATTTGTTTTCGGCTATTTAGGCCTAATATATACCAAAATCCATTGGAATATACTAATTTTAACGGTTCTAGGTAGTAATTTAGTTTTTTAGAAGGATCTGCCGCAAAAGTTAAATACACCGCCGTATGGGTAGTTACGGCTTGTTCCAATGCTTGGGTAATAGGGGATTTGGCGTATGGCGTGGCCGAAATTTGGAAGTAATAAGGCGCGTTTTCCAAAGGACGCATAAGCCGTTGGTTTAGATGAGAAATTACATTCTCAAATTTAGCTCCGAACGGCCTAGCCAATTCTAAAAGTAACACGAGCGCGGAAAGTTCTTCCTTGGATAATTGTAATTTTTTTAGGGAAAAGCCTTCCGTAAAACTATAAGTTCCCGGTTTAACTTTATAGAGCGGGATTCCGGCCGCTTCCAAATTAAGGATGTCCCGTTGAATGGTCCGTACGGTTACGCCCAGTTCTTCCGCTTCGCGGGGAATATCAATATTCCCGCCGTCCAATACGTTAAGCAGGTAAATGGTACGGGTTAATTTATTGAGCGTTTTCTCTTTCATAGTCCTGTTGGAGTTGTTTCATAATTTCTTCAATTTGAGCAACAAGTTCGGGATATTCGTTATTTAGCCATTGATCTAAATTATTTTTAAATTGATTTTCTATTTCTTCATTTGTCGCATTTTGTAATTTCTCATATTGTAATAACTTGTAAGAATAAATAGTAGTCCATTTATTGCCCGATTTTTGATACTTGGAAGTGTTTGGTAATTTTGCTAATAATTTTTGTTTCATTTGTTCTTGTTCTTTGTTGTTAGTAGGGCCTACAATGAGTTTAATGTTTACCTCTTTATTATTATTGAGAACTTCAAAAAGAACTAAATCGGTACAACCTTTCAGCCAAATACCATCGTCGACTTGCATACAAGTATATTCTTCCCAAGAACGAGGAGAAAAGTTAAAGTAGCATTTGCTCTCTCGATAGGCTTGAACTGGGATATTTCCTTTTTTAAATTCTCCTTTTAAGATGTTGCCAATTTTTGCTTGGAAGTCCATTTTGTATTCCAGAATAGTTTCAATCGCTTCTTTGTGTTCTTGATATAATTTTGAGCATAACTCTTGAATCTTTTTATCTTCCATAGTGATATCCCTCTGTATAAGTTGTTGATATTGTAATAGTAAAGAATGTACTTGGGGGGCCATTCTTGGAATACTGATTAGTAAGTTATCTATCAAACTAACGATATCTTTGTACGATAAGAGGATAACTGCATTATCAGCTTCTTGTGGCTCTGCTCCTCCGGGGGTTAGATATATCAAACAATTTAATTTATGTGGAAATTGTTGTCCCATGTATTTGGCATATTTTGGTAGTTGGCCTATAGCATCTTTAGTATCAATTTTATTTTCGATACCAATAACGAAACTATCTCCCTCAATTAAGATATCAATGCGTCCGGTTTTTGTATCGCTTTCTGTTGTGACGTTAATTCCTGTAGGGTTTAGTTTAGAAATATTTAGTAGAGCATTCGTTCGCTTATCTTCCGGTAGGGAATCTAACAATTGTAAAAGTAAAATTTTGATGGGGGTTACGCTTAGTCCGTGGTTTGCTTTCGGATTAAATAACCAAGCTAACATCGCGGAATGACGTATCTCTTGACGATTTAAATTAAGGATGGAAAAGATGTTAAATTCCTGTAACTTACTTTCTAAAATAGCTAAATTGCGATCTTTGAGGAAACTACATAGTTTAACAAGCTCCTCTTGGTGTTTTTGATTCATACAACCTCCCTTTTAAAGAGTATAACTCTATTAAACGACAAAGGTTGGTCGTTTTTATCAAAAAGAGGGTATAAAAAAGCGACGACCGCACTTTGAGGGTGATCAAACGCTCAGAAATGGGTCATCGCCGCCATGCCCATTTGGGCACAGCAAAACCATGACCTCATCTTGGTTTGATCACCATTTAGACGTTTAATCGTCTAAATCGTTGCCTTTACGGCTCCAAAACGAGTCATACAAATTTGGTACTACAATTCTATTAAAACAAATTCGGACAGAAACGACAAATTTCTGTCCGAATAATTTTAGAAAGCAAATTCTCCTTCTGTTTCATTTGGCATAAATTGAATCAGTATTTTGGCTACTTTGATATTTCCTTTTAATGCCTCATTTACCCAAAGGCGGCCTAGGGCTTGTTTAACTGAAATTTCGGAGATTTCTTTTCCCTCTTTGACTATAATCGTACGGTTCATCTCCTCCCGAATTATGGCGTGCATACTCTTTCGCCCTATTGGGCGTCCGCGGGGATTTCCTGATTGTCCGGGCTTGAATTGAAATTCTTTTGGCGGATGCCCCGGCCCTACTTTGTAAATATGTAATTTCATACAAGTACCTCCTTAAATTTAGCTTTTTGACCAGTTAACTGTTCAAATCGGTATAGAATGACGTCGCAATAGTGGGGATCAATTTCTATCATATAGCCTTTACGATTAGTTCTTTCGCAAGCAAGAAGAGTGGAGCCGCTCCCTGCGAAGCAATCCAAAACGATGTCTCCAATATTACTCACGTCTAAAATAGCGTCTGCAATCATTCCTACGGGTTTGACTGTCGGATGGAATTTTAAATCATTTCGATTTACGGGATTAGAAACCCGTACTCCGGGGTAGCTCCACACATTTGTTCTGTTCCGTCCGTATTTTCCTAAATCGATGTTATTAATATGAGAAGCATTTCCGTTTTTGAACAAGAAGAAAAATTCATGCTGTGAACGATACAAAGACCCCATTCCTCCACATTGTTTATCCCATACGCAGATGTTTTTCAATGCACTATAGGCTTTACCTGCGGTAGTTATTTCGGTAATATGTCGCCAGTCCATACATACAAAGTGAAGGGATCCGTCTTTTGAGAATTGAATTAAATTCTTAAAAGTTTGGGAGAGAAAATGAGTAAATTCCTGAGAACTCATTTCTCCATGAGCCATTGCAAAATCTTTATGCTTGTATTTGCCGTTTCCGCAGATATGTCCATCTGTTTTGACGTTAAACGGCGCGTCAGTAAATACCATATCGGCTTTTTTATTGCCCAGTAATTCCCGATAACTGGCGGGTTCAAGCGCATTTCCACAAAACAACAGATGCTTTCCTAGGCTCCACAACTCGCCCGGTTTAACTCGTTTTGGAATGTTTGAAGAAAGATCAAGAGCTTCTTCGTGCGGAGTATTTATTTCAGGCAGGCATAATAAATCAATATCTGGAGTTGAAAAACCTGTCACATTGATGTTCATCTCATTTTGGTATAAGATTAAATCTTGGAATTCCAGTTTTAAGGCTTCTTTATTCCAACAACTTTGCTCAGCAATACGATTGTCTGCTATCCGAAAAGCTTTTGACTCTAGGGGAGAGAGATGTTCAATTTTTACTGTTGGAACCGTCTTTAGGTTTAGTTTCGTAGCTGCTAACACGCGTCCGTGTCCTGCCAAGATAAAATTATCTTTATCGATTAGTACCGGATTATTGAAACCAAACGCTTTAATGCTTCTTGCCAATAACTCTATTTGTTTGGGAGGATGAATACGCGTATTCCTAGAATAGGATTTGAGCGTTTCTATAGGTGTATTTTCGATTTTCATATTTATCTCCTTACTGAGAATATAATCTAGCTTATCCAATAAAGAGACAAATAACGAGGACACGAAAATTATTTTTTCTGTCCTTTTATTTCAAAGAGGGAATCAATAATTTTTTGAGTGCGGTACGCTCTTTTTGTTAAGGTATCCGCATTTTTCGTCTGAACAGTTTTATAAAGAGCTTTGTGTTTTTTTGCCTTATTCCACGTTTCAAAATAATTGTAACGTGGCGTCTTTTGGGCGGCTAATTGTATATTAATGGGATCTATTGTAATAGATTCCTGGTTGGGAAAAAGTTGTAGATTCTCTTCTATTTCTTTCCTATGCTTGTTTAAATAAGAAATAATACTTGAGAATTTAACCTGATGATTAATAGTAATAGTGAGCGCAGAAAGCTGATCTTGCGCATAAGATATTTGTATTGGGGGGAAAGGCGATTCTATTGTATTACAACAAATAATTTGAAAAAGATGATTTGCAATTAATGGATGAATTCGGATTACCCCTTTATTTTGTGCTTTTATAAGCATCCAATGTAATTTTAAAGCCTTGCTTTTTAGCCCGCCTTTTGTGAATTCTGTTGGTGCATCTTTAGTAAAATGGCACGAAAAACCCTGTGTAGGAATGCCATACTGCTTTCTACAATCTTTAACAAACTGTTGAAAATCCTTATTATGAACAATGGCTTGGGCTATAAGAATTAATTCCTCCGGTATTTTCTGATAACCAGCAGGATAGGTTTTAAGACTTCTCTTACTAGTTACCACTTTATAACCAGGGTGATTCTTTGCCTCTGTTGTTGATAACCTGTGTAGGATAAATTTAATTTGCATAAAAATAATCTAAAATAAATATAATATGCTTATGTATTATTTTAAACAATTTATTAAATGGTTGTTATCATTTTTTACTGTAATTGGTGTGATTTGTGCTTTGCATGAATTTATCGGTTTAACATCTTGGAAAGTTCCTAATTGTATCCAAGAGAATATTTTACTGTTCTCTATTATTATTTCTACCATATATTGGTATCAGAACAACAAACAAAAACTTAAAATTACAAAGAAAATTAATGCTAATCGAACAAAATTAACCATTATGTTTGGGGATTTATTTACCCAAACTGGTTGGAAAGTTATTGGAGTAAATGAATATTTTGATAATAAAGTTGATAATTCTCATGTCGCAGAAAAGTCTTTACATGGACAGGTACTCTCTAACTACTGGAAAAACAATGAAGAACAATGGTATAGAGAAGTTATTGAACAAGCTAATAAACAGAATATTGCACTTCCAAGTGTAAATCGAAAATCAGGAAAGAATATAAAATTTCCTATAGGGACAGTGATTCCAATTCAACAGGCTAATAATAGATTCTTATTTGTTTCACTTTCTCACACAAATATAAATTCGCTGGAAGCATATTCTTCAATAGAAAGTTTATTTATTTCTGTTCAAAAAGTATATCAATCCGCACGAAGCGTTTGCGCCAGCGAACCTCTTAATATTCCTTTGCTGGGGGCAGGTTTGTCACGTACTGGTTTATCTGTATATGTAATTATTGATATTATTATCTTGCTTGCTATTGAGGAAACAAAAAAACGGGGCATTACACAAGAAATTAATATTATTATACCTAAGCATTTACAGAATGAAATTGATTTAGATGTTATAGAAAAATCTTGGAGATAGTATGGCGTATAGAAATGGTACCTATGTTGCTTTTGACGCTTTAGGAGAAACGAATCCTTGCAATTCAGATTTTAAACATTTTGCTTTAATCAAAGCTTGGACTGAAAACGATAATATAGATTTTTCTTTTGTCGATAGTCATGAGAAAACCTATGCAGTTCAAGATACGAGTTTATTAAGTACTCTAAAAAAGAGTATTCAAGAGCGTTTGCGAAACTCTAAACAAATGCTGGTTATTTTAAGCCCAAATACACGATTGGAAGGAAGTATGCTATCATACGAAATAGAACAGGCTGTTGACATATATCATCTTCCGCTCATTATTGTATATACTGGTATAGAAAAGATTGCGGGTGTAATTCCTTCATGGAGATGGCCTAATTCTTTAAGAAAAAGAATTAGAGAAGATCGGAGTGTTCGTGCTATCCATATTCCCTATCTTCAGATTCCCATTCAATGGGCACTTAAGCAATTCAGTATTCATGACGCTATGCCTCAAAGTCCAGAGGAGTATTATACTGCTTATTGATTCCCTGTTTCTCCCTGTTATGCAGGGAAGGAGCGCTAATGAACAAAAGAGCATTTGGCTAGGGAAATTCAGCTCTCCGCCATTTAAAAAGCCCTTGGTTTTACCCAAGGGCTTTTTATTTACTCAAATTTCTCATGAAGCGCAAGACTCAATGAAACTGTTCCCCCACTAAAACCTCTTTCTCTGGGGAAGCCTGCAAGCCGTTTAACCATGTTACAATTTTATTATCCACCGCGCTATTATAAGAGGCGTCTAAATTATTAAACGCCGCCCCCGCCAGTAATTGGGCGTTTTTAGCTTTGGAGCGCACGTCTTTAAAAAAAGCGCCGTAATTGCTGCCCTGGGTGGAAAAAAAGGCCACCGGTTTGCCTTTAAAATCCGCCCGCTGCAAAAAAGCCAGCACAGGCGTAGCCGCCGTATACCACCATACCGGGGAACCCACAAAAACCGTATCATAAGCGCTCACGTCCGGCAACGGCTCCTGCAAGGAGGGGTACTCCCCTTTGGCCAGCTGTCTTTTAACAAGCAAAGCAAACCACGGCACTTTGCTAAACGGTTTTTGGGTTTGTATTTCATACAGCTCCCCGCCGGTGTAGTGCTGTATGCGCCGGGCCACTTCCTGCGTGTTGCCGGTTTTGGAATAATAGATAATTAAAACTTTTCCCAAAGACGCGCTGTACGGCACGTTTTGCCCCATGTACGGGGCCATTTCCTTTTGGTTTCTGGCGGCCACTTTACGCAAATGGACTATTCCGCCCGCCGCGCTGACTAGGGCGATAATAAGAATAATGCCCAATATAATTTTTAGCATGCTGAACTCTCCTTTTTATTCTTTTTTGAGGAAGCCTTTTTGCCCAGCCACCCAAACAACCCGCTAGATACATAATAAGAAACCGCCGCATACAAACACCATATGGCAAAATGGTCCCAAATAAAACTACACAAACTAACGCCTTCCCAACTGCTAAACGCGCGCCGCAACACCAGTTTAGACCCTATATGCCAGACAAAAGAAGCTTTCACTCCATACAAAACCAAGCAAAGCATAAACAGGCCAAACGCCCACTGGCCCCATTTTCCCAGCCGCCGGCCCAGCCAGCCGGTAATCATACTGCCGTGTAAGCCTAAATGGACACCCGCCAAAATAAAGCCCCAATAAGCGGCCGCCGTATGCCAGCGGCGGGCCGTCCAACCGCCGGAAACAGGCAGAAAATCAAACACATCGCGCGAGATAAGCACCCCGCTTATGAACATTCCTCCCATAGCCGCCAGCAAGAACAAATTAATTACCGTCCATACACCGCGGTACAAGGTATAGGGGCCGCGGAATAAATTTTTATACCAAGCCCAGTTTAATATATTATGGACTATAAACAAAGCCCCCAGCAACGCGCCTATAATTTCATGCGCCAAATTACCGGTGCCATGATGCGCCAAGGCCAACAGAAAGAGGGCGCTCATCAGCGCGTCCACCAGAATTTTCAGGAAAATTTTGTGCCGCATACAGCGCCCTCCTTGCTATAAATAATCTATTTATTTAAGGCCTAATTGGGTTAACCAAGCCTGTAATTCTTTTTGCGGGGCGCCTGAAGAACGCCCGGCAAACGCCACGGGGGAAAGCAGCTTCGCCCCGGGCAGCTGACGCTGCAAATCCCGCCCGCAGTTTTGCATTCCGCCGCCGCCGTGGGTAAAAAATCCGGCCACTTGTTTTCCCTCCCAATTATATTGGGACAGGAAGGACGACACCGCCGGGGCCACCGTCCCCCACCAGTTTGGGGAACCGATAAATACAACATCGTATTGTGCCATATTTTCCACCCGGCCGGAAAGCTGCGGCTTAAAGCCGGCTTTTATTTCCCGTTGGGCCTGGTCCACCAAGTCCCCATAAGCGGAAGGGTATGTTTCCACCGTGTTGATTTCAAACAAATCCGCCCCCAGGGCCGCGGCTATTTGCCCCGCTACCGCTTTTGTATTGCCGGAATAAGAATAATACGCCACTAATATTTTTTTACCGTTAGAGGCCTCCACCTTTGTTTCCTGTGAAACCGCCGCCGCGCCGCCGGCCTGCTCCGCCTCCGCGGGCGCTTTTGCGCACGCCGCAACGCCTAACAGGATCGCCCCGCCGCATAATACACTGCAAATATTTTTTCTCATTCTATTGACTCCTTTCATTACCTAAACACAAATTTTTAAAAATTTATTTATATTCTTTATCGCTCACCGGTTCCAGCCAAGCGGTAGAACCGTTTTTATGGGCATTGGTTTCCAAAGAAATATGCACAAACCAACTGTCCGGCGCGGCCCCGTGCCAATGTTCCACGTCCGGCGAAATAAGCACCACGTCTCCTTTTTTAAGCGTTCTTATTTCTTTTCCTCTTTCTTGGTAACGCCCTTCCCCGTTAAGCACCAGCAAAATCTGTCCGCCGTCATGTTTGTGCCAATGGGTGCGCGCGCCGGGCTCAAACGTAACATTGCCGATAGGCGCCTGAAACACTTCGTCTTTAGGGTTTAACATATTTAAATACGTGGTACCGGTAAAAAATTTACCGTAAGGGTTTACTTCTCCTTGCATAAAAATAGTATCAATGGGTGACTTTTTCATTTGGTTTTTCTCCTTATTATTTGCCTGCACAACCCCAACACCTATCACAAATAGTATAACTGCCGCTAAAGCCGCCTTTTTCATGAAAAAACACATGCGTCCTCCTTTGTAAAAAATCCGGGCTTAGTCTGCCTCTTTGCGGGAGGCCAATACCTGTTCAAACACTTTCTGAGCGTTGGCGGCAATTTGGCGGCCCAGCTGGTTTTGCAAAACCGCTATAATGCCTCGCATTTCCGGCTCCGTAACGCCCACGTTCATCGCCATGCCCATGTGGGCTTGCAACTGCGGGTTAACATTGCCTAACGCGCCCACCGCGGAAACAGTGGCAATCTCCCTGTCTTTAAAAGAGAGCACCCCCCTGGCAAAAATATCGGCAAACAAATGCTCCTTTAAAAAGGTGTCCGTGCCTTGGATAAACACTGGCGGGCGGGAAGGCAAAGAAGAAGCGGTAAGCACCTCTAAATTTTTCTTTCCCAACTCATATTTGTCCGCACCCTCAGGTAACGCCTGCGGGGCGGGGCCGTTTTCATCCTTTAAGCCTTTTTCAGCCCGCGCTTTTACTACGCTTTCCAACACGCCGGCCGCGTTTAAACAGCGGGGAAAACCGGTATACGCATACAGCTGCAAGGTAACTTCTTTTAATTCGTTAATGCTCAGCTTGGCGTTTAAAGCCTCATTGTAAGCGGCGGATAATTTCTCCAAATCGCCCACGGCAGCCAGCGCCGCCACGGCGGACACGGCCTCTTGTTTTTGTGTTAAACTTGTTGTCATATGCTCCTCTTTGGCGGATACCGCCGCCGGCAGCCACACCGCGCAGGCTAATATCCATAAAATTTTAACGGCTTTCATGTATCCTCCCTGCATTAAAACGCCAAAACAAATCCTTTCGGCATTTTGGCCCCGCCAACCCGGGGCCTGCACCAAACAGTATAAACCCTGGAGTTAGCTCCAAGTCAAGCGTTTTTTCTAAAAACCGGGTTACAAAGATTTTTAGGCGCTCTTTTGGCGGGGTTTACTTTAGCAGTTTTTTCCGGCTTGATACGCTTCCCGCCAGGCCGGAGTGTTTGTTACTTCTCCCGCCTGCCAGGCGCCCACCCCGTAAATAACGGCTTTTTCTTGGGAGTTTTCCAAACAATCCTCGGTAAACCCGCGCAGGGCTTCCAGCGTGCGGCGCAGGTTCTTTTTTTCGGTATCGGCGGCAGTCAAAATAAAATAAAAATCTTTGCCGGATATTTCCGTATAACGCGGAACGGTGCGGTCTATAAACGTTTTAAGCTGCCCGTCCATAGAATAAAAATAAACAGGCGTGGCTAACACAATCACGTCCGCCTCAACCAGCTTATCCAGCACAGGGGCCATATCGTCTTTTTGCACGCAGCGGTGCGTATTGTTGCACACCCCGCAGCCCAAACAATAATGAATATTCTTATCCCGAAGGGAAATTTTCTCCACGTCGTGCCCGGCCTCCCGCGCGCCGGAAATAAACCGCTCACACAAAGAATCGGAATTGCCTCCCTTTCTGGGGCTGGCGGAAATAACTAATACTTTTTTCTTCATAATTTCCTCTATTGCAATAATTTTTTCTCACACGCCACAATGCGCTCTTCATATACTTCCACCTTATAATTTAGGCGCTTTAACACCTGCTGCATTTGTTTAATGCGGGCTTGTAATTTGTCCCGCTCGTCAATAAGCAACTGTTTGCGCTGTTTTAAGGTGCGGTTTCCTTTGCGGTAAAGCGCCACGTAGCGCATCAGCGTTTCAATGGATAAGCCCGCGCCGCGCATACATTTAATAAATTCCACCCAGCCGCAGTCCTCCTCGGAATAATCCCGCACGCCGCTTTCCTTGCGTCCCACAGGCGGGATAAGGCCCACTTTTTCGTAATAACGCAGGGTGTCGGCCGGAAGGCCGTATTTTTCACTCACTTCAGATATGGTCATAAAGGCGCCTCCTTACCAAATTATTATAGTACTTGGAGTTAACTCTAAGTCAAGCCTAAAAAAACGCCCGTAACCATTTACGGGCAAAAAAGAAACATTTTTATTTAAATAGATATAGAAGACTGCCGGGCTTTATTCCTCACGCTCCCTGCGCCACGCGCCAACAGCGCGCACGCGCCGGAACATACCGCGCAAAACACAAAAACAATCCCGGTGGAAAGCAAAATATTCCCCATACCCACTAAAGGGGACACAACGCTTCCCAACAAAAACCCGCCCGCGCCAAGCACGGCCGAACCGGTGCCGGCTTGATTGCGCACACAGTCCATCGCCAGCGCGGTGGCGGACGTAAAACCAAGCCCCAACATAAAAAGCATAGCAAACAAAATCCCTTCAAAAACCCATATTCCGGCTCCGGTCAACAATACGCCCATTACTGCCGCGCCGCATACCAAGGCGCCGGCGCAGCTGGCCAGCACGGCGTTTTCCAGCCTCTTAAACTTGGCCGACACCGCGGCCCCCGTTCCAATAGCCACCGCGTTGACGGCAAAAAATAAGCTAAACGCAAAGGGAGAAAAACCGTAATGCTCCTGTATAATAAAAGGGGAAGAGGCTATATAACCAAACAATATTCCCTGCGCAAAAGCCGTTTGCAAAACGTAAAAAACAAACTTGCGGTTGCGCAACACCTGTTTAAATAAATAGAAGCTTTTCCACAAACTTTCCCGAGAACGTTTTGCATGGGACAAAGATTCATTAAAATGCACGCAAGCCCCCAACAATACCAGCCCCAACGCCAACAACACCGCAAACACGCCGCGCCAAGTGGTTACTTTTAACACGGCGCCGCCCAACACCGGGGCCGCCACGGGAGCAATGCCGTTAATGGCCGCCACCACCGCCAAAGCTTTGGCTAAGTTTTGGCCTTTGAATTTATCGGTAGCAATAGAGCGGGAAATAACAATTCCCCCCGCCCCGGCCACGCCTTGCACAAAACGCAGCAAAACAAACAGCTCTATGTTGGGAGAAAAAATACACCCCAGCGTGGAAAACAAAAACAACACCATAGACGCTAAAAGCGGCACCCGGCGGCCGTATTTATCGCTAAGCGGGCCAAACACCAACTGGCCAGACGCCAGCCCCAGCATGGAAAACGTCAGCCCCAGCTGCACCATGGAAATGCTGGTTCCAAAATATTGAGTCATGGACGGCAGACTGGGCAAATACATATCGGTCACAAACGGGCCGAAAGCCGTCAGCATACTCAAAAAGACAAATAAAAAAAAGGCGGAATTGTGCCTTTTTGCGGAGTATCCCTGCCAGGTTTTTTGTATTTGTTTCATATAAATAGTGTATCTTTTTTGAACGTATTTTTTCAAAAATCAACGCTTTGCCGCACCTGGTATGCCGCGCCCAAACCTAACCCAAATACGCCCCTTGAAAACAGAATCTTTTAATATATAATTAAGAAGCCTGAACATTACTTTATACACAAGGGGATTATATGGACAGAATTATTTATTCACCTATGAAATACGTGCAAGGCCCGGGCGCCTTAACGCGCCTGCCGCAATACGCCGCCGGTCTAAGCCAAAGCGGCGCATACGCCGTTATGGGGCCGCATATGGTAAAACACCATGGGGCCGGGCTGGAAGAAGCCTTTAAAAAAGAAGGAGTATCCTTAGCCATACATACATTTGGCGGGGAATGTTCCCAAACGGAAATTAACCGCATACTGGCGGATTTGAAAGCCAAAAAGGCGGGGGTAATTATCGGCATAGGCGGAGGCAAAACCTTAGATACGGCCAAAGCCGTGGCCCATCACGCCGGGCTGCCGGTGATTATTGCCCCCTCTATCGCTTCTACTGACGCGCCCTGCAGCGCCCTCTCCGTCATTTACACGGACGAAGGCGTTTTTGAAAGCTACCTCATTTTAAAACACAACCCCAACGTGGTGCTGGTAGATACGGATATTATAGCCAGTTCCCCCGTACGCATGCTGGTGGCCGGCATGGGGGACGCGCTGGCTACGTATTACGAAGCCCGCGCCTGTTTTGCCTCCGGCAAGATTACCACGGCGGGGGGCACGTCTTCCATCACCGCTTTAGCCATAGCCAAAGCCTGCCGCGACAGCCTGTTTAAAGACGGCCTGCGCGCCAAGCTGGCGGCGGAAGCAAAAACCGTTTCCACCGCATTGGAAAATATTGTGGAAACCAATACCTATATGAGCGGGGTGGGTTTTGAAAGCGGCGGCCTGGCCGCGGCCCACGCCATACACAACGGGCTGACGGTGCTTCCCGGCGGGCACGGCGCCATGCACGGGGAGAAAGTGGTATTCGGCTTACTAACCCAGCTGGTATTGGAAAACGCCCCGGAAGAAGAAATAAACCAAGTGCTTCATTTCTGCCGGCAGGTGGGACTGCCCACCACGCTGGAAATGTTGGGCCTCAAAGACGTGTCTGACGAAGACCTTAAAAAAGCCGCCCAAGCCAGCTGCGCCGAGGGAGAAACCATACACAACATGCCCTTTGCCGTCTCTCCGCAGGCGGTGTTTAGCGCATTAAAAGTGGCTGACGCGCTGGGGCATTAATAAACCCGCTTCTTTAAAAAGGCGCTCCGAAACGGGGCGCCTTTTTTGCGCCCTTTGGAAACCAGCCCCCTATAAATTGGTAAAATATAAATAAGCGCGTAAAGTCACATTACGCGAAGAAATTAATTAAGCAAGAGGACTTAATCATGTTACCCAAAGCGTATGAACCGCAGGAAGTAGAAAAAAAATTAGTGGATAAATGGCAGCAGGCTAAATTATTTGCCGCCCATATTGACCCCAATAAAAAACCGTTTGTTATTGTCATTCCGCCGCCAAACATTACCGGCGCCTTGCATATGGGGCACGCGTTAAACGATACCTTGCAGGACGTGCTTATCCGCTCCCACCGTATGTTTGGGGAATGCGCTTTTTGGGTACCGGGAACGGACCACGGCGGCATTGCCACCCAAAACGTAATTGAAAAGAAACTGGCCAAAGAAGAACATAAATCCCGCCATGACCTGGGCCGCGAAGAATTTGTAAAAACCGTGTGGGATTGGTATAACGACTGCGGCAACGCCATATTCAACCAATTTAAAAAAATGGGTTGGAGCATAGACTTAGACCCCAAAAATCTCCGCTTTACCATGGACGAAGACCGCGCCCAATCCGTTTATGAATGTTTCCGC
The DNA here is from genome assembly GCF_949292495.1 of Candidatus Avelusimicrobium aviculae. Classification (NCBI taxonomy): domain Bacteria; kingdom Pseudomonadati; phylum Elusimicrobiota; class Elusimicrobia; order Elusimicrobiales; family Elusimicrobiaceae; genus Candidatus Avelusimicrobium; species Candidatus Avelusimicrobium aviculae. The sequence goes on along the minus strand of NZ_CASEZB010000015.1, from coordinate 16,475 downwards.
CGTTTGTGGGAGAAAAAATACATTTACCGCGGCAAACGCTTAATCAACTGGTGTGTGCGCTGTTCTACCGCTTTGTCCGATATTGAAGTGGAGCACGAACAGCACGCCGGCAAATTGTGGTATTTGCGTTATAAAGGGGAAGACGGGTCCGACGGCATCGTCATCGCCACCACCCGCCCGGAAACCATTTACGCAGACGCGGCCATCGCCGTAAACCCCAAAGATGACCGCTATAAAGACATGGTGGGCAAGAAAGTAATTATCCCGCTGGCCAACCGCGCTATTCCCGTCATTGCCGATGAAGCCGTAGAACTGGGCTTTGGTACGGGCGCTTTAAAAATCACCCCCGCGCACGACGCGACCGACTACGAAGTAGGCCAACGCCACAACCTGCCCATTATGACCGTCATCAACGACAAGGGCAAGATGATGAACTGCCCCGAAAAATACGTGGGTATGGACCGCGAACTCTGCCGTAAAGAAACCGTAAAAGATTTGGAATCCGCCGGCCTTTTGGTAAAAGAAGAAAAATACAACAACGCCGTTTCCACCTGCTACCGCTGCCATAACGCCATTGAACCGTTTATGAGTGAACAGTGGTTTGTAAAAATGGACGAGCTGGCTAAACCCGCCATTGAAGCGGCTGAATCCGGCGAATTGCGCTTCCACCCCCAGTCTTGGAAAACGCCCTTTGTAAACTGGCTTAAAAACATACAAGACTGGTGCATTTCCCGCCAAATTTGGTGGGGGCACCGCATACCGGTGTGGTATTGCCGCCACTGCAGCCAGGGCGGCCTGACCTTTGCCAAAGACCAGCAAGGGCACGAGCAACTGACCAAAGTTTCTTTTGAAGACGGCGCCAAACCCATTGTTTCCTATAACAAACCGGAAAAATGCCCCGTCTGCGGCGGGCACGATTTGGTGCAGGACCCGGACGTGCTGGACACTTGGTTTTCTTCCGCCCTGTGGCCGATGTCCGTCTTCGGCTGGCCGAAAGACACCCCGGAACTCAATTATTTCTACCCCACCACCACCATGGTTACCGGTTATGAAATTTTATACCTGTGGGTGGCGCGTATGGTAATGACCGGGCTTGAATTTAAAGGAGAGCTTCCCTTTAAAGACGTATTCTTAAACGGCATTGTGCGTGACAAGCACGGGCAGAAAATGTCCAAATCCAAGGGCAACGTCATTGACCCGTTGGACATGACCGCCAAATACGGAACAGACGCGGTGCGCTTTTCGCTCTTAATGCAGGCCATACCGGGTAAAGACATTCCGTATTCCGAAGACAGCATCACCGGCGCGCGTAATTTCTGCAACAAAATTTACAATGCCTCCCGCTTTATTTTAATGAATATGGAAGGCATTGAGGGCCCGCTTTCCATGCCCAAAGACATTACCGAACTGGCCGACCGCTGGATTTTGGACCGCTACACCCACGCCATAAAAACCGCCCGCGAAGGCATAGAAAAATATAACTTGGCTTTAACAGCCAATACGCTCTACCACTTCCTGTGGGGCGATTTTTGCGACTGGTACGTGGAACTGGCCAAACAGCGCTTCCAAACCGCCGATAAAGCAAAAGTAATGGCCTTGTGCGTAAACATCTTATACGGCACGTTAAAAGCGCTGCACCCGCTTATTCCGTTCATCACGGAAGAAATCGCCGCTTCCCTGCGGCCCTATGTGGGCGAGAAGGAAGAATTCCTGCTCAACCAAGCCTATCCTCAGTTTGACCCGGCCTTAACGGATAAAGAAGCCGTGGAAAAAATGACGCTTTTGCAAGGCGTTATCAGCCAAATCCGCACGATACGTTCCCAATTTAACGTACCGCCGGCTTTAAAAATTACGGCGGTTCTCTCCGCCAAGACGGAAGATGAGCTGGAAGTGCTTAAAGCGTATGAAAATTACATTACGCTCATGGCCAAGGTGGGCGATTTGCGCATCGGCGTAAATATGGAAAAACCCAAACAAACCGCCACCGCCGTGTATGAAAACATCACTATATACGTGCCGTTAACCGGGCTGATTGATTTTGAAAAAGAAAGAAAACGCCTGGAAAAAGACCTGGGTTTAGCCAAAGCCAACATCGCTTCCCGCGAGGCGCGCTTGGCGCAGGAAAATTTCATTAAAAACGCGCCCAAAGAACAAGTAGAAAAAACGCGCGAGGAACTGGCCGCCGCCAAACTGGCGCTGGCCCAAGTAACCGCTTCCCTGGAGGATTTAGCCTAATGAACAAACGCATTATTTCCGCCCTGCTTGGCGCAGGGCTGGCCTTGGGGCCGATGTGCGCCCACGGGCAGGATTGGAAAACCATCACCCGCTATGACAAAGCCCCCGTTAAAGAACAATTAACCGAGCGCTTTTTAAAATACGTAAAAATGGATACCCAAAGCAGCTCCGATACGGACCAAGTCCCCAGCACCAAAGGCCAAAAACAAATGGCCAAACAGCTGGCTAAAGAGCTTAAAAAGTACGGCGTGCAAGATGTAAAAGTAAACGAGTATTCCATCGTTACGGGGCTAATCCCCTCCAATATAAAAAAGGAGGTCCCCACCATTGCTTTTTTGGCGCATATGGATACGGCGCCTGAAATTTCCGGCAAAGACGTAAAACCGCGCGTCATCCGCAAATACAACGGGCAGGAAATTGTGATTAACGCGGAAAGCAAATTGGCTTTAAACTCCTACACCGCCCCGCTTTTAACCAAAGCCCACGGGCATGATTTAATTGTGGCTTCCGGCGGTACTCTATTGGGAGCGGACGACAAGACCGGGCTATCCATCATTATGACCATGGTGCAGTATTTGTATGACCACCCGGCCATTTCCCACGGGCCCATTACCATTGTGTTTACGCCGGATGAGGAAACCGGCGCCGGTATTGAAAAGCTGGATATTGCCTCTTTGGGGGTGGACTACGCCTACACCGTAGACGGAGAAGATCTGGGCGAATTAATGACCGAAAACTTTAACGCCAAAGCCTTTACCATTGTATTTAAAGGCAACCGGGCCGTACACCCGGGCGCGGCGCAAAACTCCGCCTTTGCCGACAACTTGCTCATGGCGTCAGACTTTCACACTTTACTGCCCCGCCAGCAGCGGCCGGAAACCACGGCGGACAAACGCGGCTTTATTTATGTGGACGAAATATCCAATACAGGGGATACTTCTACCATTAAAGGCATTATCCGCGCGTTTTCTGACGAGGAATTTGCGTCTTTAACCTCTACCGTGCAGAACGCTTTTAATACCGTAAAAGCAATGAACCCGCGCGCCACGGGAGCCACGCTGGAATTTAAGGACGAATATAAAAACATGAAAAATTCCCTCCCGCCGGATATGATTGCGTTAACCAAAACCGCCATGCAGGCAGAAGAAATCACCCCCAAAGAAGTTTCCGCCCGCGGCGGGACGGACGGCGCCACCCTGGCCGCCGCCGGCATTCCCGCGCCGGATATTTTTGCCGGTATGTACAATATCCACAGCGAGTTGGAATACGCCGATGTGGACGTAATGGAAGCCTCTTTCCGCACGCTGATGCGGCTGGTTACCCTGTGGGCCCAACAAAACCCGCCAGCCTCCGCAAACCAAGCCGCCAATTAAACGCTATTCTTGTTTTTCTTGCTCCGCCCGCTTTTGTTGCAGCGGGCGGTTTTTTTAGCCTGCTAAACAATAACTTCTCACTGTTTGTTAATGGACAGGGAATCTGTTTTTTTATAAAAAGGACAAGGCCAGACGTATTTCCGCTAAAAAACCTACACTAACTCTTATTTACATACTGTAAACAACCTGCTACCCGATAGCTATAAACCCCTGGCAGCTCTTTAGTATGCCATATACCAAAACCCCCGGTTTAATAACCGGGGGTTTGCGCTTAAATTAGGATTTTTTGCGAAGCATCTGAAACATAAACGAGATGCCTATCAGCACAATGGACACGCCAAATAAACCGATGATTCGGTATCCTCCGTCCAAAGCCCATATGTCGGAAAAGAACAGCTTAAACAAAGCCAGCCCAATCAACATCCAGCCTATTTTGGACAGGAAACTTTTTTCTTTTCCCCAGCCCAATAACAAGCAGGAGGCACCAAACACGGTCCACCCCATCGTATACACAATAGCGGAATTAAAAGAGCCAAATACATCTAAATTAATGTTACTCTCTGCCTGGGAGAAGCAAACCGCAATCTCAATATGCATAAGTATAAACAACAACATTCCGCCCAGTCCTTTTAAGCAGGCAATAAAACCGGTTTCCTCCTGCGGTTTCCAAGCGCAAGCGGCATACAGCATGGCCGCCGCCGAAATACCAAACGCATACAGGAAATGATTGATAAACAGCAAACCGCCCTCATTTGCCGGCACCGTATATTTCGTACAAAACAGCACACGCAAAAAGACGATTCCCAGCAACACAAAAGCGGTGCGCGTTAATCCTTTATGCATCAGCTTGCGGTTGAGCCATACCAGCGCGGCCCCTTCCAACGCCCAAGAAACATCTACCCAACTGCCGCTAAATTGCAGCGGGAAAAACGCCGTCAAGAAGAATAACCCCGTCCCGGCCAGCCAAGCCAAACGGCTGCGTTGTATTCCTTCTTCAACCGGCTGCCAAAAAATGGTTAAATAGGTTGCCGTGAAATAAATCAAAGCAAACAGGGCCGATAGCAAGCCGGAATGGATATCATAATACCGCTCCAACGTAAGATGAAGCATTACAAAAGCCGCCAAGCCGGAAACGCCGCCGATAACAACAAAAAGGACAACAATACTTTTTTCATACAACCTCCTAATGTAAGATAGGACATTGTATCCGTTTTTTTGTAAAAGCAATCCTTCAATATATACGCATCCTAACAGATTTTTATCCGACGTATTATTTGTATTTCCACAAAAAAATCCCTTTTTTTATATACAAAAAACCCTTTGACTTACTTGTCAAAGGGTCTAATTTTTTAAAATCTTACCAAATAGAAGAGATTCTTATCCCCAAGCATATTACCGCTATTATTAACAGCCTCTGTTATACAAGCTTTTAGAAAGCATTTCAAATCATAATTGAACTTTGGTTGGAGATAACTATTTTTTTTGACTACCATAGAGCAAGGAGGGGGTTAATTCTTGTGTAACTAGCTCTGAAATATTAAGAATTATATTATTGGCTGGCTAGATTTGAATTACGGGGTTTATAAGATCCCCATAAAAATGTAGAATTACCACACAAAGACTAAACAATTTTTAATAATCATGCAAAACACTCTATATATGAAACAATAACTTATTATTCTAAAATGAATATAGTCAAAACACAGAAAAATTTTTATAATTAAGATATATTTATTGTGAGGCTTTACTCTTAATTAATAAGCCTTAAACGCGGCTTATATACAATTTGAATCTGTTTTTGGAACCGTATGCAGAATACGGTGCGCTGTTGGGATACCAATGGCACATTCAGACTCCAAAAACAGTCGTTTTGAGGCACAGTATACCCGAGCTGATCCCTTGGGCATATTGTGCCGAGTGTTTCCTGCCCCAACGGGCAGGAAACCGCGGCTGTTTATATTTGGGTTAGTCTGAATGGCTCAAATATAACAGCCGTTTTTATTTGCCCGATTTTGCTTCTTGTTATACTTTGAGCCCGAAAAAATAAATCAAAAATAATAAGGAGAAATAATATGGCGTTGATTAAATGTAAAGAATGCGGGAAAGAATATTCTGATTTGGCGGAAACTTGTCCAAATTGCGGTTATAGCGAGAAAAAAGCAAAGGAAAAAGAAACTCTTTGCGTAAGTTCATCCAGAAAAAATAAATATGCGGCGGGTGCTTTTACATGGTTCTTTTGGTTTGTCGGCGGGCAATATATCTACCTAGGTTTAGAAGGAAGAGCAACTTGGTATGCGGCTGCTGCACAAAATTTAATTTTTATAAGTGTATTTTTGCCCGTATTTTGGATATTTCTGTTGGTGCCTATCATACAAGCTATTTTATTTTGCGTTATGCCGCAAGAAAAATTTGACGCTAAATACAACAGCAAAGATTCCCCAAGAATTTCTGCCGGCAGATTGCCTTTAGTATTTTTAGGAATCGTTATTAGAAGTTCTATTATTATGGCTATACTTTTCTTTATATTAAGCGTAATTATGAGATAACTATTAAAAAAGGATAAAAACAAAATAGAAGCCTATTACAACAAAAAAACCGCTTTTTAGCGGTTTTTTTGTATTTAAAATCTTACCGGGGAAGGGACTTGAACCCTTAAGCCCGAAAGGGCAATGGTTTTTGAGACCATCCTGTATACCAATTCCAGCACCCCGGCATAAAATCTACTTATTTATTTTAGCAAATAAATTTTAAAAAGAAAACAGTTTCCATAGTCCCATTTCCACCATGGGACTAAAGACCCTTGGTTTCTTTCTGTTGAGAATCTAGAATATAAGTATGAAGAGGTTTCTGCTCAGCCTGCTGTTGTTTGTCCTTTGCCCGTGTTTGCTTCCGGCCGGTACGCTCCATGTTCTTATTTTAAAACGCGCGGCCAGGACGGAGCTTTCTTTTGCCCAAAATTACGCAGTCGTCATAGGGGAAGACCATTTTTACGGCCCTATTTCCAAAGAAAACCGCCTGCTTTTGGAAAACGCCAACGGCAAAATGCGCCTTACGCTGCATAACCCGCAAAAAAACACAAAAAAATCATTAGGAATAACCAACGAAAAAATAGACATTGTACGTTCTCTGGGCAAACAGGTGGATTTTAATACTCCGCGGGCTCTTTCTTCTCTGCAAAGCCGTCCTCTTCCAGCCGGAAATTTAAATTTACCCAAAGACGCCCACCACATTAGCCCCTTTGTTACCTTGCGTCAAGCCGCTTACGGCGGCAACATTACGTACAGCGGGCCGCTTACCGTATACGCAAAAAACGGCATTAACATTGTGGAAACGGTAGAGCTGGAAAATTATGTTACCCAAGTGGTAAATTGCGAGCTGGGCGGAGAAAAAAACCTTAACGCATTAAAAGCCCAAAGCGTTATGGTGCGCACTTTTGCTTTGTTTATGGTACAAAACCGTCTGGCTGAGTTGGAAAAAGGCAACCAGAACTGGGCCTATTTCCAGCTGTTCTCCACCCCGGTTGACCAAGCCTACAACTGCCGCAAGCGCGTAAATGACAAAGAACCTCCTTCCGCACTGGTGAAACAAGCCGTTAAAGAAACGTCCGGGCAAGCCATATTACGAAATAAAAAACTAGCCCGCGTGCAATATAACACCTGCGCGCAAAAGGCGTTGCCCAAAGGCGTTATCTGCCAAGAACGCATGGTAAAAATGGCCCGTTCGGGCAAAGACTACAAAGCGGTACTGACGTCTTTTCTGCCAGGCACCCACATAGAAGTTTATGATATGCAGTTCTTGTCTTCAGAAGCGGCACACCGCCTAAAACAGGCCTTAAAATCCGCAGCCAAATAAATTTAAAAATAAAACCTTCCGCATTGGAAGGTTTTATTTTTCGCCCCGGTTAAAAACGCGGTTTGGAGCGGCGGCGCCCAGAACGTTTTTTGGTGTTTTTCTTCTGTACTACCGCCGGTTTGGGATAATAAAAATCCAAAATTCCCTGATAAATGGCTTTGGCAAACTTGGCCCGTCCGGCGGGGTCTTGCGCCATTTCCTCTTGTTCAGGCAAAATAATATAGGCGTTTTCCACCAAAATACTGGGGAATTGCGGAATGCGCGGTATAAACAAAATATCATTGGCTATTAACCCGTTATCCGGCAGCGGAACATAGCGGTTAAACGCTTCATACACCGCCTTAGCAAGCGGCAAACTGTGCGGATAATTATAGTAAACCGAATATCCCCTAGGGCGGGAAAGCGGGTTGAGCGTTTCCGGCAGGGCGTTATAGTGAATACTTACAAAAATATGCGCATTTTCTTTAATGGCCTTATTATAGCGCCCCTGCAAACTGATGTGGTTGTTTCCCCGGCGGGTCATAATCACGTCCGCGCCGGCTTCCTTTAATAATTTTTCTACATCTTGCGCAAGGGCCAAATTGGCCTCGTACTCTAAAAACCCCGTAGGGCCTACGGCTCCGTCGTAAGGAACGGTCCGCTTAGGGCTGTGCCCGGCGTCAATTAAAATACGCGCGCCTTTTAACGGCTGGTTTTTTTGAGGGCTTAAAAGAGGCTTATGCATTAAGTCCAAAAGCAGGGTGCCGTTTTCAAAATCATATCCATGGCCCCAAAGGGAAACGTCTTTCTTAAAGTGAATAATAAATTTAACCGTATCCTTGGCGGGATAAACCCACTCCACGGAATCTACCACCGGGCTGGTGGTATCCAGGCTGTAGTTTTCACCAAAGCCGCGGGTATAATAAAAAGTAAGCTCAAAGCGGTCGTTGAACTCCTGCACTTGGATGGGGACTTCCCGCAATCCCTGAAAGGACAGGCGGGTCTTTGCGTCCGTTACGGCGGAAGACATTTCATTAATATAATTTTCTTCATATCCGCCAAAGGAGCGTATTTTTAAGCGGTCGGCTTCCAGCCAAGCGGATTCATTTTCATTTAAAGCAATGCGGTATAACCCATTGGATAAACCGTTTAACTGCACCCGCCCGTAAGCGCGGTAAAAAGGATATAAGTTTTCTTTTTTTACCGGTATTTTGCGCAGCTTAATGCCGGGCAATGTAATTTCCGCCGTGGTAAACGGGTTTTTACTGTCCAAAATTTTAATGCGGCCCGGGGCGGTGATTTTGGCTTTGGTGTTACCGGGGGCATGCTGCATGCGGTAAGTTACTTTTACCGTTTTGGGTTTTTGGTCTTGGGCTATTAAATATTTGGCCCGGTAAACCCCGGGGACGGAGGAATCCTCTTTCATGATAATGTTCTTAGCCCCTTTTAGGCCCGAAAGCGTATAACTTACCTCTGTGCGCGGGGTTCCCCGTACGGACAGTTCTATCAAATCCCCCGGCACCAGCTCCACCGGGGTTTGGGGGTAAACCTCTTCCGGGTCAAACTCCGCTTTTTCAAATAATTTCTTAATGGGCATGCCGGGCACTACCACCGTGCGTTTGGCTTGATAGGTTTGCCCTTCGCTTTGGGCGGTAAGCAAAAACTCAAAATCCCCGTTTTCCACAGGCAAAAAGGCAATAAACGCGCCGTTTTTGTGTATGGGGATTTTTTCCCCATTAATGTCTAAAACAGGGTCTTTTAAATTTAATTTACCGAATAGAAAAATTTTTTTGGCTCCGCGGGACACGGTCATTTTTTCGTGCGGATATTGCACGGTAATGGGGGAGGAAGAACTGTCCGGTCCGCTTTGGGCAGGCAAGTAAGGGGCCACCGGGATATCCTGCCCAAAAACGTTAAAAGAGAAAAAAAAGGAAAAAATCAATAAAAAAAGTGTTCTTTTCATCTTATAAAATGATAACATAAAATTATGACGGCATGCGATGAAATAATCGGCTTTTTAAACGCCTATTTAAACGTGTCCCAAATACCGGACGTCAGCCAAAACGGCCTGCAGGTGGACGGCCCAAAAAACATCAGCAAAATTGCTTTTGGGGTGTCCGCCGGCAAAGAGCTTTTTGTGCGCGCCCACGCTACGGGGGCCCAGCTCATTGTGGTGCACCACGGTATTTTATGGGGCAAAGAGCAGCGCCTTACCGGCAGCTTTGGGGAAAGGGTGCGTTTTTTAATGCAAAATAATTTGGCCTTGGCGGGCTACCATTTGCCGCTGGATTTGCACCCGGTAATAGGACACAACGCCTGCTTGGTAAAACGCTTGGGCGCGCAGGAAGTGGAACCTTTTGGGCAATACCACGGCACGGACATTGGCTTTAAAGGCAAGGTGGATTTGCCGCTGGCGGAAGCTTGTTCTTTATTGGAAGAATATTGCCAAACCCAGGGCCGGCTGCTTTCCTTCGGCCCGCAGCGCATCCGCACGGTGGGCGTCGTAAGCGGAGGAGGCTGGAGCATGCTGCCCCAAGCGGCCGAACAAAAACTGGATTTGTATGTTACCGGTTCCTTGGAAGAGCAAGTACAGGAATGGTGCCGGGAGGCGGGCATCAACTGCCTGGCCTTGGGGCATTACAATTCCGAAAAGCCGGGCGTACTGGCGCTTATGGATTTAACCCGCCGCCAATTTGGCATAGAAACAGAATTTATTGATGTTCCCAACCCCATTTAACCGGGTAGGAAGCGAGGTATACAATGCAAGAAGAAAAACAAATATTCTCTAAAATAGACGGTTACAAAGATTTAGTGGTGGAAATGCAAACCCGCATGATTGCCTGCCCGGCCGTATCCCCCCACAGCGGCGGTGACGGAGAAGACGCTAAGGCGCAGTATCTGCTGGGGCTTCTTAAAACCATGAAGTTTGACGAACTTTACGTCATTAACATAAAAGACCCCAAAGCCAAAAACGGCGTACGGCCCAATATCGTAGCTAAATACTACGGGCAGGACAAAAGCAAAAATTTATGGGTAATGGCGCATATGGATATCGTGCCTCCTGGTGATTTTTCTTTATGGAACACGGACCCGTTTAAAGCCGTTATCAAGGGGGACAAAATTTACGGACGCGGTTCGGAAGACAACCACCAGGGGTTGGTTTCCGGCGTTCTGACCGTTAAAGCGTTTATGGATTTGGGCATCCGCCCTCCGTGCAACTATGCCCTGTTAATTAACGCGGACGAGGAACTCGGCAGCGAATACGGCGTGGTAGCCTTATTGAAAAAGCACAAAAAAACGTTTGCCAAAAACGACGTTTTCTTAGTGCCTGACGGAGGAAACCCCACTGGCACCATGGTGGAAATTGCCGAAAAGAACATGCTGTGGATTAAATTTACCGTATACGGCAAACAGACCCACGCTTCCATGCCCAAATGCGGCGTAAACGCCAGCCGCGTTTCCAGTCATTTGGTGTTAAAACTGGACGAAGCCCTGCACAAAAAATTCAATAAGCGCGACAGCCTCTTCGCCCCGGAAGTAACCTGCACCTTTGAGCCCACCAAGCGCGAAGCCAACGTTCCCAACGTAAACACCATCCCCGGTACGGACGTGTTTTATTTGGACTGCCGCGTCCTGCCCTGCTATAAAAACGCGGACGTATTAAAAGAAGTGGCCCGCGTAGTAAAAGCGGTGGAAAAACAATTCAAAGTAAAAATTAAAGTGGAAACCCCCATTAATGATTCTTCTCTGCCCACAGATAAGAAAAACCCCTTTGTAAACCTGGTGGTGCGCAGCGCCAAGCAGGTTTATAAAAACCAACCCAAACCCATGGGCGTAGGCGGGGGCTCCGTGGCGGCGTACTTCCGCAATGCGGGGTATCCGGCGGTAGTGTTTTCCAAATTATTTGATATGGCCCACCAACCCAATGAGTACAGCAGCATCAAAAACACCCTGGGTGACGCCAAGGTATTCGCTTTGGTTGCGCTGGGAATGAAATAAGAGGTTTTATGAAAAAAGGTTTTACGGTTGTTGAAATTATTGTAACAGTGCTTATTTTTGCCATACTGATGGGCTTTACCGTACCGCGTTTTATCAACTTGGTAAACAAAGCCAAAGAAGGCAGCACTAAGCACAAACTGGTTAAAATGCGCAGCGCCATTGCCGCGTATTACGGGGAACACCAAGGCACTTACCCGACGGATGATTTATCCTGCCTGGTGCCTAAATACATAGAAATAATCCCCCAGGCCACAATACCCGGTTTTCGTCCGTCTTCCCACGTAAGCACAGGCACGTATGAGGAAGCCTTCTCTAAAACCGGGGGCTGGGCCTATGTAAACAACCCCGAAGACCCACGCTATGGGGACGTGTTTGTCAATACGGACAAAGAAGACAGCTACGGAAAAGCGTGGAATACCCACTAACAACCTTTGTCCCCCGCCCATTGGACGGGGGCTTTTATGTTTAAATAATTAAGAGGATGTTAAGAATTTTATGGAAACGCTTATTTTGGTTTTTTCAACCCTATTTGGTTTGATTATAGGAAGTTTTTTAAACGTATGTATTTACCGCATTCCCAAGAATAAATCCATTGTGTGGCCGCCGTCTTTTTGCCCCAAATGCGGGGAACACATAAAACCCTATGACAATATCCCGCTGTTTAGCTATATTTTTTTACGGGGCAAATGCCGCAAATGCAAGGCTCCTATTTCCATTCAATACCCTATTGTAGAAGCCGTCAGCGGGGCGCTTACGTTGCTTTTTGTGTGGCACTACGGTTTAACCCCTTGGACGTTTGTCGTGCTGACAGCCGTATATGCGCTTATTATTTTGTCCGTCATTGACTTGGAATTAATGATTATACCGGACCGCTTTTCCCTGGGTTTAATTGTATTTGGGTTGGCTTTTTCTTGGTGCAACCCCAACTTTGACGGCGTTTGGTGGCAAAAATTGCTGCAAAGCTTGCTGGGCGCCGGCGTAGGTTTTTTTGGCGTACTGGCTATTGCGCTTATTGGTACATTCTTATTTAAAAAAGAAGCCATGGGAGGAGGGGACGTAAAACTAATGGGCGGAGTGGGGGCTTTAATCGGCTGGCAGGGCGTGATTACCACCGTTATTTTTGCTTCCTTTCTGGGGCTGATTTATTCTATTTTCTTAATAATTTTTAAAGGGAAAAAAGGAGGGGATGCCATCCCCTTTGGCCCATTCTTAAGCGCCGGGGCGTTAATTAATTTGTTTACGCTTATTGAATTTACGGATTTAACCATACAGCTGTAACAAATTTTACACACCGGGGTTTATACCCCGGTTTTTTATGGGCGGTTGAAAAGAGCGCCGACAAAAAGATATACTGCCAAAGGCGGCTTTTGGCCGCAGGAGGAAATTATGAGATACAGCGGAGTTGTAGCCCGCGGCATACGCATGCCGTTAATTAAAGAAGGGACGGACATTGTGCCCGTCATCGCAGACACCCTGGCCCAAGCCGCCAAAGAGGAAAATTTTTCTTTTAAGGAAAGAGGCATTATTGGGGTAACGGAATCGCTGGTGGCGCGCAGCCAAGGCAATTTTGTTACATTAAAAGATATTTCCGCCTCCGTAGCCCGGCTTTTTCCGCAGGGGGATGTTACCTTGTTTTCCCCCATTTTCAGCCGCAACCGTTTTTTACCTATGTTAAAAGGCATTGTAGCCGGCATTAAAGGAAAAGTGCATATTGTGTTTTCCTTGCCGTCCGATGAAGTGGGGAACCCCTCCTGTGAAGACCCCTACGCCTACCAAGAAGGCCTTTTTGGGGAAGACAGCCCTTACTTTTCTTTCGTCCACCCCATTACCGGCATGAATTACCCCCGTCTGTATAAAGACATTGACCCGCAAAAAATAACCATTTCTTTTGTATGGGGATTAGACAACTTTTTAAAATATTTCAACAACCCGCATAAGCAAGTTTTAGTTTGCACGGTGCACAACCGCCAAGCCTACGCCAAAAAGCTGGCGGACAAAGGCTTTAAAGTGCACACCTTGGCCGATATATGCGCCCAGCCCGTGCGCCCAGAAAGCGGATTTAATGCGGAATTTGGCCTGCTGGGATCCAACTATTCCAACGAAGACCGCGTGAAACTCTTCCCGCGTGACTGCCAAACTTTTGTAGACCGTCTGCAACAAGCCGTAGAAGCCAAAACCGGCGTACGCCCGGAAGTACTTATTTATGGGGACGGCGCCTATAAAGACCCCTCCACCGGCATTTGGGAATTGGCGGACCCGTTGGTAAGCCCCGCTGCCACCGGCGGCCTAAGCGGTATGCCGCATGAAACGAAGCTAAAATCACTTATAGACTCCGGCGCCGACGTGCGCCAAGCGGTACAAGCCAACGCTGGCGGGCAAGCCCTGGGCACCACCCCGCGCCGTTTGACGGATTTGTTAGGTTCTTTGTGTGACTTGACCAGCGGCTCCGGAGACAAGGGCACCCCCGTCATTTACGTAACCGGTTATTTTGACAACTACTACACGGACTAACAAAAAGCCTTTTCAAACCGCCGGGCTGTTTACAAGCCCGGCGGTTTTATTTTCTCCATAAAACAAAAACCCCGGGAAAATCCCGGGGTTTTATACGCTTATTTTATCTATTTTAAAACTTTCAGTTTTTCAGCCAGTAAATTAAACGCCTTGGCCCGGTGGCTGATGCGGTTTTTTTCCTGGTCTGTTAGTTCTGCTAACGTTTGGGTGGTGTCTTTTACAATAAACAGCGGGTCATACCCAAAGCCGTTTTCCCCGCGGTAACCAAAACCGATGTAGCCGTCCAGCTTGCCTTCACAACTAATGGTTTGTCCATTGGGCAGAGCCAAACACGCCACCGTGCGGAAACTGGCCCCGCGCTGGTGCAACAAAAGCCCGTCCAGTTCCGCCAGCAGTTTACGGTTGTTTTCGTCCGTATCGGCATATTCGCCGGCATAGCGCGCCGTATGCACGCCCGGACGCCCGTTTAAATAGCCCACTTCCAATCCGGTATCATCCGCCACGGCGGGCAAACCGGTTGCTTTGGCGGCGTAAACCGCTTTTATGGCGGCGTTTTCCGCCAAGGTGGCCCCGGTTTCCGGCGGGAGGGTAAGCCCTTTAAAATCCGTTAAGCTGACATACTCCAGCTTTTTCCCGCCGGTTTGCTTTTTGGGCAAAATAGCAAGAAGCTCTTTAAATTTATGCGGATTGCCCGTAGCAATTAAAATCTTCATACCTAAACGTTTATTTCCCTTTAATAATACTTTGTACTTTCTGGTCTTTTTTCAAGGCGTTTAACAATTTGGCTTTGGCGGCCTCGGCGCGCTGCTGCGTTTTTTGGGCACGCTGCGGCACGGAGGGAACGTCCTGCACAAACTTAACCAAATTCAACGCCGCCTTATAGGAAATAAACAAATCTTTTTCGCTCAGCCATTCTTTAAAACTATGGGGATTGTTCTGCCCGGTAGGCAAGCAGGGGGCGCCAAGGCAAATATCCCGTTTGGCAAACATAGCCGGCCCCGTACCCGCGCGTTCTTTTAAGAATTTGGGCTCCACGCCGGCGGCTTTCAAGGCTTTGCCAACCAATTCCTGGGCGGCCGGGTGCATACCGTCAGCCACGTTGGTATATTGTTTTACCACTTGTTTTTCAATTTTTACATCATATTTTTGGGCGGCGTCCGCCACGGCTTGATCTAAACGTTTAAACCAAGCTTCCCCTTGTTTGGGGTCAAAAAAGCGCAGGCGGAAATCCACCGTTACCGTATTGTTTTGCGCGTCATAAGTGGTGTGGTGCGGTTCAATGTAACCGTCTTCTCCCGTGCTGTAATTGGGCAAATCTTCCAACGGCACCATATCGTTAATAATGGCGGCCGCGGCAATAGTGGCGTTTCTATACCCATTGGTGGCGGCGTAAGACTGGTGCCCGTTCACCCCATGGATTTTAACCAAAGCGCCATAGGCGGAAAAATTTGCCACAATCACTTCCCCGTTTACACCGGCGTCAAAATCAAACGGAATTTCAGGATAATACAAATCCATATCCAGCCCTTCGCCGGCCATGCCGATGTCTTCGTTAGGGGTGATAACCACTTGAATGGGGCCGTGTTTAATGTTGGGGTTTTCCGCCAAGGTTTGCATGGCGGTTACTACGGTAGCCACGCCGGCTTTGTCATCGGCGGAAAGCATGGTGTTCCCGTCGGAAACCACAATGGTCTGCCCGATTACGTTAGCCAAGTAAGGCTCGTTTTGGGGATTAATGATAATGTTTTTCTCTTGATTGATAACCACGTCCCCGCCGTCATAATTTTTAATTACGCGGGCCTTAATGCCGCTGCCGGGGATATCGGGCGTGGTGTCATAATGGGCGCTAAAACCCAATACCGGCACTTGTTTTTTAATATTGGAAGGAATATACACATAAATGTATTGGTTTTCACTCAAGTGGGTTTTCCACCCGGCCGGTTTGGCAAAAAGTTGAATTTCCTGATAAAGCAAAGCAGCCGTGCGGCGCAAATTATCATTCATGGGGAAATCCATACTGTCATCCAACTGGCTTTGGCTGTCTATTTTAGTATAAGCAAGAAAACGTTCCAACAAAGCGGTGCGATAGGAGTCTTCTACCGTGGCAAATTTACCGCTTAAGCGGTTTCTTTGTGTTAAATCATGGCGAAGTTCCAGCTCAATCACATCTTCGGAAGTAAGAAACTTATTATCGGTCGTTTGCGCAAAGACCATAGGGCACGCAAACAAAAGGGAGGCCAATAAAAGCAAGGTTTTATTATGGGTCATGTTTTCTCCTTGGAATAATCAACTTATTTTATCTTATTCTAATTAATAAACTCACCAAAACGCAAGGGCCAAAAGGCCCAATACCCGCTAGGCCTTTAAAAACTATATTTAATAGGTACAAAAAATATCCCCCGGCGTAGCCGGGGGTTTTTCACAATACGGGCATAGCCCTCACTCTACTAGCTACTACTTTAAGTAGTTTCCACTACCTGTCATTTGCGTCCCCTTACATCTAACGGGTTCGTGTCAAACGGAAGC